>DASSNR010000379.1:0-2978 GCA_035687925.1 Gemmatimonadaceae bacterium
CGTAGTTGTCCTGCGCGGCAGCACACACGGGCACGAGCAGACACACGGCAACCAGGAGGTGACGACTGATCGAGAGCGGGATGCGCATCGCGCGCGACCGGAGGTGAGCGCCGGGCATGCAAGCCTCGTGGATATGTGAGGGGGATTGGGGTGCAACACGGGGCAGGCGCAACAGGTACGCTGGGACGGGCCCGATCGTTGAGCAATGCGGGGGAGTAGTCAACGGCACGACGCGTCTGATACAATTCAGGTCTCGGCTTTTTTGCGCTTCATGCGCTGTGGCCGGGTCGCAAGGGCGAGCCCGCGTCGTGCGTACCGGGCGCGATCTGCCCTCCGTCGTTCCCCAGGCAGTTGGTTGGTGATGATGTTGTCGCAACGCTCGCACGCCGTCGTGGTGCCCGCCGCATTGGGCCCGCAGCTCGAGTCCTGGCGCCTGCTCTGGCAGGAGCTCGCCTCCGACGCCGGCGCCATGGACGAGTACCGGACGTGGGAAGCCACCCGCCGAATCGTCCGGCCGCAGCTCCTCGAGCTCCTCTCCCGCTACCTCGCCGGCGCCATCGATACTGAAGCCCTGCGCGCCACCTTCGATCATCGCACGCGCACCGACTGGGATGCCTTCGGGCTCAGAGGGATGTCGGGCGCGATGTTCCTCAACAAGCTCGTGAAGCACGTGCGCGATGGCGATGCCCTCACTGCGCGGCTGCGCGCCGTGCTCCCTGCTCCGCCCGACGCGCGCACCGCGGCCGAGCGGCTCCGGAGCTTCGTCACCTTCCTCGATGCGCTCGAGCGCACGGGACGCGTGGCGACCGGGCGGCTGCAGCCCGCACGTGCGGCGTTCTTCCTCAGTATGTGGTGGCACCTGCAGGATCCCGCGCGGTGGCCGGCCTTTCACCCGTCGGCGCGCCGCGTGCTCGAGGTGGAAGACAGCCTCTACGTCCCGTCCGGCGATCCCGTCGACGACTACCTCGCGTTCCGCGAGATCTTCCTCTCGCTTGCGTCGGGGCTGGGTCGCACGGTGTGGGAGCTGGAGTATCTGTGCTGGTGGCACCATCAGCGTGAGGACCGCGATCGGATCGAAGGCGACGATGCGGGAGTGACCTCGCGCACGCGGCGGCGCCGCTCGACACATCATGCGTCATCGCACGCGCCGTCCGGGCCTGACGTGCGCGCGAGGCTCGCGCTCGTCCGCGATGCGGAGGCTGGACGACACGTCGCCGATCCCGATGCTGCGTCTCATACGAGTCGCGCGAGCGGGCTCCGTCACACGGAGATCCAGTGGCTCCTCGCCACGCTCGGTCGAGCGCTCGGCTGCCGGGCATGGATCGCGACGAACGATAGACACCGCGAGTGGAATGGCGAGCGGCTCGGCACGTTGAGCATCCGCGCGCTCCCATCGCTCGGCATCCACCCCGAGTCGCAGCGCATCGTGCGTGCGATCGACGTCGTGTGGCTCACCGGCGCGAACGAGGTGGCGGCCGCGTTCGAGATCGAGCGCACGACGTCGGTGTACTCGGGGCTGCTGCGCATGGCCGATCTCGCTGCCCTCTCGCCGAACCTCAACTTCCCCCTGTACATCGTCACGCCCGACGACCGGCTGGAGAAGGTCCGGCGCGAGCTCGGTCGCCCCACCTTCCAACGGTTGGGGCTGCATCGGCGGTGCGGCTTCTTCTCGGAAGAGGTGCTGGTCGACGCCGCCGACAGTCTCAGGCAGTGGGCGAGCGGGCCAGCGGCCATCGGAAAGCTGGCCTCCTTCGCGGACGACACCCCCCGGAACGAGCCCCACGGGTGACCGCAACGCCCCGATTGGGGCGTGCGTATGGATGCAACGCGATTGGCGCACCGGTGCGCCACGCGTTCACTTCCCGGAGGGGAACCCATATGAAGATGCTTCGCATTACCGCCCTCGGTGCGGCGCTCCTGTTTGCTGCTGCGCCGATGGCGCACGCACAGGGTGGTCAGTCGGGTGGCGAGAACGGCGGGGCCGCGCGTGGCGCGAATCGCATGATGGAAATGATGTTCAAGGGGATCGATCTCACCGACGCGCAGAAGGCGCAGATCCAGAAGATTCAGGACGACTACCGCGCGAAGATGCCCGCGCGCACGCCGGGGCAGGCGCCCGATCCCGCCGATCGGCAGAAGCGCCGCGAGCTGATGCAGAGTGAGCAGAAGGAGATCCGCGATGTGCTCACGCCTGATCAGCAGAAGGTCTACGACAAGAATATGGAAGACATGCGGAACAACATGCGGCGCGGCGGGCCCGGCAGGTAACGGATTCCCGAGGCGGATGACTGTCCGCCTCGCATCGGGCGGCGGCAGTCCATGCACCATGTGACTGCCGCCGCCTCTGCGCTCAGACCTTTGACGGGTTGGGTGTCATGCGTAGCTCACGCGTCGCCCTCGCGGCGCTCGTCGCGCTCCTCGCGCTCGTCCCCACGCTCGCGCGCGCACAGGTCGGGACCACCACCGACATTCTCACCGGTCGCGTGCTCGGGCCGGATGGCCAGCCGCTCCCCGATGCGACGGTGGAAGCCGTGTCGGTGGAAACCGAAATCGTTCGCACACGCACGACGAACGACAAGGGACGATGGACGATCGTCTTTCCCGACGGCGGCGGGAATTACCGCGTGACGGTGAAGTACCTCGGCATGGCGCCCGTCACGATCACCATGGCGCGACAGGGCGACGAGGATCAGCTCGTCGCCGAGGTGGAGATGTCGCCGACCGCGACGCGCCTGCAGGAGGTGGTCGTGCGCGGCAATCGCGGCGATCCGCGCCGCGGGCAGGACGCGGGCACCATGGAGCGCACGCTGAACCCTGACCAGCTGTCGCGCCTCCCGATCGACCCGAGCGATCTCGCGACGCTCGCCACGCTGGCGCCCGGCGTCATCGGCTTCGACGCCACCGACTCGACCGCGAGCGCGTTCTCCGTTCTCGCGCAGGGCGTCGATCAGAACTCGATCACGCTCGACGGTCTCACC
>DASSNR010000386.1:0-3610 GCA_035687925.1 Gemmatimonadaceae bacterium
TCACCTTTCACGGGCCTGGACAGCTCGTGGGGTACCCGATCATCGACCTCAAGCGACACACGCGCGACCTGCACTGGTATCTGCGTCAGGTCGAGGAAGCGCTGATCCGCGCGATGGGCGAGTACGCGATCGTCGCCGAGCGCACGGCGGGGCTCACCGGTGTGTGGACGCGCGGACGCAAGCTCGCGTCGATCGGCGTGCATGCGCGCGATTGGGTGACGTGGCACGGCTTCGCGCTCAACGTCACCGTCGATCTCTCCTACTTCGAGCTCATGGTGCCGTGCGGGATCGAGGGCGTGGTCATGACATCGATGGCGCGCGAGCTGAACGACGATCACATCGCGATGGACGACGTGTCGAACACCGTGGGCCGCGCGTTCGCGCGCGTGTTCGACGTGACGCCGAGCGTGGTGGGGGCGGATGCGCTGCCCGTCGCGCCCCCACCATCTGTCGCTACCGTCCGGATCCCTTCCTGAACGCGCGCGCCCCGCTCACGCTCGCGTGCGGGCGCGCCACCGCCGTACGGATCCCCACGCCACCGGCGACGCGCGATCCCGTCGGCGGAGCCGCAGGAGGTGCGGCGACGGTGACGGCCAGCGTATCCGCGTATTTGGCGACGCCGACCACACCACTGTCGCCCGGGACGGTGATCACGGCGTGGATCGTCGAACCCGCCGTCGCCGTGCTGTCCGCCGTCAGGTCGCCCGTACTCGAGATGCTCGCGAGTCCGGAATCGGGCGTGCTGAAGCGCACGATGCGCTGCACGCGCGGTACCGTGTCGGTCCCCACAATGATGTCCGCCGAGCACGTATTGCAGTACACGGTGTCGCCCGCCGAGGTGAGCACGACGGCCGAGACGGTGCGCGTCTGCCCGGGCTGGATGCTGTTGGCCGCACCAGTCGTGTCGCCGGGAATCGACAACGCGATGCTGGCGAGCGGGTGCGGGACGACCGTCACGGCGACGGTGTCATTGAGCGTGGTGTTGTTGTTCACGTCGAGATACGAGACGAGGACCTGCGCCGGGCTGCCGGCCGGCGTGCCGCGGACTCCCGTCGGACCGTTGTCGGTCATGATCACGTAGGTCGGACTGAGACTGCTGTCGGTGGTCGTCGCGTTGGCGACGGTATCGCCGTTCGCGATGACGATCGCCGGGATCGACACACTACTATCCTGCCCGACCGTCACCGTCGGTGTGGCGGTCGTGAGCTGCACGGTGTAGTGGGCCGGGGCTGGGACCACCGTATCATTATTGCACGCCATCGCAATCAGGATCGGTGTCGCGAACAACACCATGGCACCGGCGCGCACGAGAGAGCCGATGCCCAAGTGGACGGAAGAGAGCGACATACATCCTCCAGACAACGGGGCCAATAAGAATCCCCTCACGTCGCGAACGTAGAGGGGGCAATTGGTGCGGTCAGGCCCCGCAAAAGCTGAGCCTTGCTTCTCGATTCGCGGTATATTTTCCGGGTGGCTCCCCCTCCCCGTCCTCCCTCATCCCGCCGGCGCTCTTCGCGCGCGTCCGATACGCCGTCATCCACGCGTGAGCGTCTCGACGAGCTGAACGCGGAGCAGCGCGCCGCCGCGACGTTCGGCGATGGACCGTTGCTCATCATCGCCGGCGCGGGCACGGGGAAGACGCGGACGCTCGTGCACCGCGTCGCGCATCTCATCGATCGCGGCGTCCCCCCGCACCGCATCCTCCTCCTCACCTTCACTCGGCGCGCCGCGCAGGAGATGTTGAACCGCGCTGCGCAGCTCGTGGGATCGGGCAGCACGCGCGTACATGGCGGGACGTTCCACGCGACAGCGCACCGTCTGCTGCGCGCGCATGGCACCGCGGCGGGGCTGGCGCGCGACTTCACCATCCTCGACCAGGGCGACGCCGAGGATCTCATGGGAATCGCGCGCGCGCGGCTCGGCTTCGGCGCGAAGGGGTCGCGATTTCCGAAGAAGGAGACGCTGCACCACGTCTACTCGCGCCACGTGAACACGGACATCGCGGTGCGCGACATCCTGAGCGACGAGTATCCGCAGTTCGCGGACGATGCGGAGGCCATGACACGTGTGTTCGCGGCGTACACGGCGCGCAAGGAGGAGCGGAACCTCGTCGATTACGATGACCTGCTCCTCTTCTGGGCCGCGATGCTCGAGGGACCAGCGGAGCTCGCGACGCGCATCAGCGCACTCTACGATCACGTGCTCGTGGACGAGTACCAGGACACGAACGCACTGCAGGCGCGCATCCTCCGCGGGATGTGTCGCACGCACCGGAACATCACCGTGGTGGGCGACGATGCACAAAGCATCTACGCATTCCGCGGAGCAGACGTCCGCAACATCCTCGACTTCCCGTCACACTTTCCCGACACCACCATCATCACGCTCGAGCAGAACTACCGCTCCACACAGCCGATTCTCGATGCGACGAACACGCTCATCGCGCGCGCGGCGCGGGGCTATGCGAAGCGGCTGCGCACCGCGCGACGCGGCGGCGAGCGCCCATCGCTCGTCGCGGCACGCGACGAGCACGAGCAGACGCGCGTCGTGGTAGAGCGCATCCTCGAGCTGCACGAGGCGGGCACGCCGCTTCGCGAGATGGCGGTACTCTTTCGCGCCGGATACATGTCTGCGGATCTCGAGATCGAGCTGACGAACCGGAAGATCCCCTTCGAGAAGTGGGGTGGGCTCAAGTTCCTCGAGGCCGCGCACGTGAAGGATGCGCTCGCGTTTCTACGCATTCTCGAGAACCCGCGCGATGAGGTGAGCTGGTATCGCGTGCTGCAATTGCTCCCCGGCATCGGCGAGGCAACGGCGCACGCGGCGATGGACACGATGGCCCGGCACGGATGGGGACACGATGCCTTCGCGTCGTTCACGCCGCCGCCGCGCGCCCGCGACGCGCACACCGCACTCGGCGCGCTGCTCGACGCGATGCGCGAGCTCGACCCCGAGGGCGCATCGCCCGCGTCGGAGCTCGCGCTCCTTCGCTCGCTCTACGACGACATCGTCCGTGCGCGCTACGACCGCGCCGAGCCGCGCCTCGCCGATCTCGATCAGCTGCAGGCCATCGCCGCCACCTTCCCCAGCCGTGCCGCGTTTCTCGCCGAGCTGGCGCTCGACCCGCCATCCAGTACGCAGGACCTCGCGGCCGATCGGAGCGCCGAAGACGACGCGCTGATTCTGAGCACGGCGCACAGCGCGAAGGGACGCGAATGGGACGCCGTGTTCGTGATCTGGGCCGCGGACGGCTACTTCCCGCTCACACGCGCCCTGCGCAGCGCCGACGAGACCGAGGAGGAGCGCCGCCTCATGTACGTCGCCATGACGCGTGCTCGACATCATCTCACCACCGTGTACCCGCTCATGGGCTACACCGCGCGCTTCGGCGCCGACTCGTCCATCGGTCAGCTCTCGCGCTTCATCGACCAGAGCGTGCGCGACCAGATGGATCGTATCGCCGCGTCGGCACCGAACGGCGGGCCAGCGACGATCGAGCCATCGCTGGACGTGCGAGCGCTGTTACGGGGACGGTTCGGGGGAAGTGAGTCAGTAGGTCAGTGAGTCAGAAACGGCTCGGGGTTGTCATTCCGAGCGAATGCGAGGAATC
>DASSNR010000394.1:0-2455 GCA_035687925.1 Gemmatimonadaceae bacterium
CCCACCTCGGCGGCGTGTGCGAGCACGTCCATTTTTTTGCCGATGAAGCCCGCCGCCGCGGGCATCATGTCGACATCATCACCTCGCACATGCGCGGTGTCGGGCCGCGCCCGAACGTCATCCAGGTTGGCCGGAGCCAGCCGATCTTTGCCAACGGCTCCATGGCGCGCATCACGCTCGGCTACCGCCTGTGGCGGCAGATGCGCCACGTCCTGCGTCGCGGACGGTACGACATCGTACACGTCCATTCGCCCCTCGTGCCGACGCTGCCGATCGTCGCCATCGACGTCGCCGAGTGTCCTGTGGTCGGCACCTTTCACACGTACTTCGAGCACTCGCACGTCTACGAGTACTTCCCGCGCTACTTCCAGTCACACCTCGATCGCCTCGACGCAGCGATCGCTGTCTCGCCGGCTGCCGCGGAGGCACACGCGCGCTACTTCAATGCGGACTGGACCATCGTCCCCAACGGCATCGACACCGATCACTTCAACCCGCACGCCCCACCGCCGCCCGGATTTCCGCAGGACGTGCCGGTCATTCTCTTCCTCGGGCGACTCGATCCGCGCAACGGACTCCCCACCCTCGTCGAGGCGTTCCGCCGGGTGCGCCTGCAGGGACGCCGAGCGCGCCTCGTCGTCGTCGGCGATGGCCCGTTGCGCGCACACTACGAGCGCATGGTCGGCGCCGATCCGGACATCACCTTCGTTGGCTCGGTGCTCGAGGCGCGCCCCAGCTACTACGCGCACAGCGCCATCTACGCCTGCCCCACCACCAAGGCGTCGTTCGGCATCACGCTGCTCGAGGCGATGGCGTGCGGCACGCCCATCGTGTGCTCCGACATCTTCGGCTTTCGCGAGGTCGTGTCGCACGAGCGCGAAGCGCTGCTCTTCCCCTGCGGCGATCATGAGCGCCTGGCCGATGCACTCATCCGCCTGCTCGACGACCCCGCACTGCGCGCGCGCCTCGGGCGCACGGGGCGCGCCCGCTCGCACACGTACAACTGGACGCACGTGACGGACGCCGTGCTCGACGTCTATGCGCGCGTGCGCGGACTCGCGGCGGTCACGCGATGATGCTCCTGGGGATCGCTGCGGGGCTCGCCACGTGCGGTGCCGCGGTCCACGGGACGTTCCATCGCAACAGCCCGCTCTTCGGCGGCGTGCTCGGCTCACTGCCAACCCGGTCGCGCGAGATCGCCCTGACCTTCGACGATGGCCCGAATCCGTGCGCGACGCCGCACATCCTCGACACGCTCGTGCGCGAGCACGTCCCCGCGACCTTCTTCGTGCTCGGCCGCCACGCCGAGCGGTGGCCGGAGCTCGTCGAGCGCGCGGCGCACGATGGGCACCAGATCGGCAATCACGGCTACTTCCATCGCAAGCTGCACACGCACGGGCCCGCCTACGTGCGACGCGACCTCGAGCTCGGCACCTCGGCCATCGAGCACGCGTCCGGTGTGCGTCCACGCGTATTCCGCGCACCGCACGGCTTTCGCAATCCCTGGGTGACGCCGATCGCCCGATCGCTCGGCCAGCGCACCATCGGCTGGTCGCTCGGCGTGTGGGATTCGGCGCGCCCCGGCGTCGATGAGATCGTACACCGCACGCTCGATGGGATCCGGCCCGGCTCGATCCTGTTGCTGCACGATGGCGACGGCTACGATCCTGATGGCGACCGCATGCAGACCGCACACGCACTGCCCCTGATCATCGACGCACTGCGCCACCGCGGCTATCGATTCAGCCCGCTGCCGGTATGACGATGGAAATGGCCAAGCGGATCTTCCGCTGGACGCTGACGCTGGGGATGCTCGCCCTCCTCGTGATCGCGGCGCGCACGGTGAACTGGGCCGCCTCGTGGGCCGCCGTGCGCAGCGCGTCGCTCCCGCTTCTCATCGCCGCGTCGGTGGTGAACGTCATCTCGCTCATCGCCAAGGGCGCCATGTGGTGGATGTTCCTGCGCCCCGTGGGTGTTGCGTCGCTCGGACTGGCGCTGCGCGCAACGGTCGCCGGCTCCGCGCTCAACAACATCCTCATCGCGAACGGCGGCGAAGCCGCGCGCGTGATGTTCGTGTCGCGCCGCTCGGGCGTGTCGAACTCCGCCGTGCTCGCCGGGCTCGCGATGGAGCGGCTGTTCGACATCCTCGGCTACGTGCTGATGCTCGTCGGTGCCGCATATCTGCTGCGGCTGCCCGATGCGATCGAGGCATGGCGGACCGTCGCCGTGGTGGTGCTCGGCATCCTCGGCATCCTGCTCGTCGTCATGCTCCGCTGGTCGGCGCGGAGTACGGCTCCGACGCGCATCGGCACGGCGTCGACGATGCGCATCGCGCGCATCAAGCAGTTCCTCGCCCGCTTCGTCGGCAGCGTTGCCCGCATGGTGACGCCGGCGCGAGTCGCCGCGGCGATCGCGCTCTCGATGCTCTCGTGGGTCTGTCAGGTGGCGACCTACC
>DASSNR010000203.1:0-2597 GCA_035687925.1 Gemmatimonadaceae bacterium
CGACGTGGTGCGGCACGAAGTGCCAGCGGAACGGTCCGTCGTGCTGCGCACCGCGGAAATGATGTCGCAGGTGCAGCGGCGCACCATGCGCGAGCTGTCGCGGCGCGTTCACAATGTACGACAGAAAGAGCGGATCCCATGGTGAATCCCACGTCGTCTCGTGCGCGCTGGGCTCGAGCGGGAGCGTGATCGTCGCGTCGTCGCGATGCGCGCCGAGGAGCAGCGACGGATCGAACGCGTACGCTACGTGATCGACCTGCGGTAACGTGATCCCCGCATGGGCTAGACAGTACGCGATCGCGTGGTAGGGGAGCTCCCACGCGGAGAATGGGACGGGGCGCTTGCCGTGCTTGATGCGGGTGAAGCGCTCCTCTTCCGCGGCGGCGAGAATCCGCCCGTCCTGAACGAGGCATGCCGCCGAGTCATGGAAGGCCGCGTTGATGCCGAGTGTGTACATACACCAGTCCAGTCGTCGCGGGCGCGGTGCGCGCGCCCGGGTCAGTGTCGTCGATCATCGCCCGGCGTCGGGTCATGAAGCCGCCTCGAGCGCCGCGCGCTCCGGCGTCGCGTCGTGCAGCAGCGCACACGCGGCCTGCACCACCATCTCGGGTGGGATGCCGCGCAGGCAATCGTGGTGCCCGTGAGGGCAGATGCTCTTGTAGCAATACTTGCACGGCACGTCGTGGGTGAGCACGCGCGACCGCACTTGCCAGGGCGTGTGCTGCGGGTTGGTGAGCGCGTACAGGTCGACCACGGGCGTCCCGAGGGCCGCCGCCATGTGCACGGGCCCCGTGTTGTTCGCGATGAGGAGCGGCGCGCACGCGATGACCGCGGCGAGCTCCGGCAGCGAGAGCGCGCCCGCGAGCGAGACCGAGGGTGCGTGCATCGCGTCGCGAATCCGCTCGACGAGTGGGCGCTCGCGCGACGAGCCAGTGAAAACGATCTGCTGCTCGTGCTCGAGCGCGAGCGATTGCACCGCGCGCGCGAACAGCTCCGGTGGATAGCGACGCGATGGTGCGGTCGCGCCCGGATGCACGAGGAGCCACGGTCGCGATGCATCGACGCCCGCGGTCTCGAGCCAGCGTTGCACGCGCGCGGTCGTGCCGACCGGCACGCAGAGCGACAGATGCTCGTCGGACGTTTCGCAGCCGACCGCGGCGACGAGATCGAGCTGGCGCTGCACTTCGTGTCGCACGCGCATCCCAGGCTCGGGATCGCTCACCCACGGATTCAGCAGCTGGTACGGATTCTCGTGGCAGTGCGCGAGCCGCAGCGGAATTCCAGCCAGGTAGCAGAACACGGCCGACGGCAGCGGGCTCTGGCTGTAGACGGTGAAGATGACCGCCGCATCGAAGCGCCCGTCGCGCACCCGTTCGATCATCGTGAAGTCCGGCCCCGCGTGCGCGCGTGGCGGCGTGGCCTTGAGCCACGGCGCGTCGTAGATCATCACGTCGTCGATCTCCGGCACGAGCGCCGCGATCCCCGCGCCGGCGCTGGAGGTGAGCAGCGTGACGTGCGGATGCGCGTATGATTCCTTCAGCGCGCGAATGGCGGGCGTCGTCATCAGCACGTCGCCCAGTGTGTCGAGCCGCACGCAGAGCACTCGCTGCACGCGCTCCCACGTGGCGTCCGTCATCGGGCCTCGAGCGCCGCACGCGCGCAGGTGAGCGCGGGGCGGCTCGCAGTGAGAATGATGCTCGCCGCCTCGGGCAGTGTGCGCGCGATGTGCCCCGGGTAGCGCGCCCGCCCGAACACCCACTCGGTTTCGTTCCCGGTGTCGAGCAGGACGGTGCCGCACCCGGCGCGATTCCCCGCCTCGATGTCGTCGAGTATGTCGCCGACGAGCCACGAGCGGCGCAGATCTGCGCCGAGCTCCCACGCGGCGCGCAGCACGAGCCCTGGCTCCGGCTTGCGACACTCGCAGGCGAGCGCGTACTCGGCTACGACGCCGTCGGGATGATGCGGGCAGTAGAAGAAGCCGGACAGCGACACGCCGATCTCCGCGAGCATCTCACGCAGCCGCGCGTCCACATCGGCCAGCGCGTGCTCGGGGAATCGACCGAGCGCGACACCGGGCTGGTTCGAGATCACCGCGAATCGGAACCCCGCGTCCGCAAGCGGCGGGAGCGCCTGCTTCGCGCCGGGTGCGAGCCGCATGCGCGATGGGTCGACGTTGTACGGCACGTTCTCGATGAGCGTGCCGTCCTTGTCGAGGAACACCATGGCATCGCCGTCGGCGTGCTCGTGCCGCGTGAGCGCTGCGTCGAGGTGTGCACGGTGGGTGCGCATCGCTAGGCCGTCAGCTCGAAGTCGTCGAGATGATCGTGGCCCGGCGACTCGTGCTCGGCGTCCACGAGGTCCGCAGGCGCATCCGCGCGCCGCGCCGCACGACGGGCGCGCGACACGTCCGGATCGACCACCGGGACGTCCGCGTCCTGCTGCACCATGAGCGGTACCAGCCGCTCGGAGAAGAGCGTGCTCGTGGTGAGCTCGCGTGTGACGCGCCGACGGCGCGGCGTCAGCAGATCCTCGTACAGCCGCGCGATGGCGCGCGCGACGTTGATCCACGAGAAGCAGTCGCGCGCGCGCTGGATGGC
>DASSNR010000396.1:0-5881 GCA_035687925.1 Gemmatimonadaceae bacterium
CAGATGCGCGACACGACGCAGATGCGCGATACGACGCAGATGCGTGACACCACCATGCTGCGTGACACGACGAGGATGCGGGACACGTCCAGCACTCGGACGCACATCCCTTCGACGCTGTTCTAGTCCACGCACTCCCCGCACGTCACGCGCGGAGGGGAAACGACAACGGGGAGAGCCATGTGGCTCTCCCCGTTTCGCATCGTGGCGCCGTCGCGACGCTGCGCATCATGCAACGATCTCGCGGCGCAGAATGACGAGCGCGATCCCGTCGGCGAAGTAATCCGCGACGCGTGCGTCCTCGCAGAAGCCGGCATGCATGAGCAGCGACCGACCGGGCGCCATCCGCGGATCATCCGCCACTTCGGCGATGACGAAGCGGGCGCCTCGCGCGGCGAGGGCCGCGGCCGCCGCATCGCACAGCTCCGTCGCGACACCTTGCAGTCGCGCGCTCGCCGTCACTACGACGAGATGGAGCTTTCCCGCGCCCTCGCTCCCCGACACGAGGCCGTACAGTGCCAGCCCGACGATGTCTCCGTCGCGCTCAGCGACGAGTCCCAGCGATTCCGTCCCCACGCCGGTGTCCGCCGCCTCCACCGCCTGCGTGAGCGCACTTTCGACGGCTGGGCCGTACGGCGTCGCTTCGACGTCGCTGGCCACGAGTGCACGTACCTCCGCCAGATCCGTTGCAGCGAGCGGCCGCAGCCCGACGCGCTGCACTCAGATGTGCACAGCGCGGCCGAGCACGCCCAGCGCCGCTTCCTTGGTCGTCTCGGAGAGCGTGGGGTGTGCGTGCACCGTGATGCCGACGTCCTCCGACGAGCCGTGGAACGCGAAGGCCAGCACGAGCTCGGCCACCAGCTCCGACACGTTCGGCCCGATCAGATGCGCGCCGAGCAGCGCGTCGGTGCGCGCGTCCGCGATGATCTTGATGAAGCCCGTGGTCTCGCCCATCGTGCGCGCTCGGCCGTTCGCAGAGAAGGGAAACTTGCCGACGCAGATCTCACGGCCGCTCTCGCGCGCCTGCTGCTCGGTGAGTCCGACTGCAGCGATCTCCGGCCACGTGTACACGACCGACGGGATCCAGCCGTAGTCCATCGTTGCGGGATGGCCGGCGATCACTTCGGCGGCGACTACCCCTTCTTCCTCCGCCTTGTGCGCGAGGAGCATCCCGCCCACGGCGTCGCCGATCGCGTAGACGTGCGGCACGCTCGTGCGCATCTGCTCGTCGACCACGATCTCGCCGCGCTTGCCGAGCTTGAGACCGAGGGCCACGGCGTCGATGCCCATGAGCGACGGCCGGCGTCCGATCGCCACGAGCACGTAGTCGGCGTCGAGCGTCTCGCGCTTGCCGTCCTTCTCGATCTCCACCTTCACGCCATCGCCGGTGCGCTTCGCGTTCACCACCTTCGTGCCGGCGCGGATGTCGAGTCCCTGCTTGCGGAAGGTCCGGTCGGCATCCTTGATGACGTCGGCATCGTTGCCGGCGAGGATGGTCGGCATCATCTCGACCATCGTCACCTTCGCGCCGAGCCGTCGCCACACGGAGCCGAGCTCGAGCCCGATCACGCCACCGCCGATCACGACCAGATGCTTCGGCACTTCGGGAATGCTGATGGCGCCGGTGTTGGAGAGGACGCGCTTCTCATCGAACGGGAGGAAGGGGAGCGCGATCGGCACCGAGCCCGTCGCGATGATCACGTCCTTCGCCTGGTACGTCGTGACCGCGCCGTCGGCACCGGTGACGTCGACGCGGTTCCCGGGGCGGAGCGTTCCCGTCCCCTTTGCCCAGGTGATCTTGTTCTTCCGGAAGAGGAACTCGATCCCCTTCGTGTTCGCACCCACCACCTCGTCCTTGCGCTTCAGCATCGTGCCAAGGTTGAGCGAGATGGTGCCGAGCTCCACGCCGTGCTCGGCCGCGTGCAGCTTCGCGAACTCGAAGTGCTCGGATGATTGCAGCAACGCCTTCGACGGGATGCACCCGACGTTCACGCACGTGCCGCCCAGCGTCTTGTCACGCTCGACGCAGACGGTCGTGAGGCCGAGCTGTGCCGCGCGAATGGCGGCCACGTAGCCGCCGGGACCGCCGCCGATGATGACGACGTCGGCGGGAGTGGGAGAGGTGTCTGGCATGAGAGAGGGGCTAGGGGCCGTGAGCTCTGAGCTGTGAGTTGTGGGTTGTCAGTGGGCGGTGAGCCAGAGGCGTGCTGGATCTCCGTGCTCACAACCCAACTCATCACCCATAGCTCACAGCTCAGAGCTCACAGCACGCAGTTCATTCGATCAGCATACTCGCCGGATCCTCCATCAACTCCTTCACTCGCACGAGGAAGAGCACGGCGTGTTGGCCCTCGACGATGCGGTGATCGTAGGAGAGGGCGATGTACATCATGGGGCGGATCTCGACCTTGCCATCGATGGCGACGGGGCGCTCCTGGATCTTGTGGAGGCCCAGGATGCCGCTCTGCGGGAAGTTGAGGATCGGCGTGGAGACGAGCGAGCCGAAGACGCCGCCGTTGGTGATCGTGAACGTGCCACCGGTGAGATCATCCATCGTGAGCTTCCCGGCGCGCGCGCGCTGCGCGACCTCGGCCATCTCGCGGCTCACCTGGATCATCCCCTTGCGGTCCGCATCGCGAATCACGGGGACGACGAGTCCCTGATCCGAGGCGACGGCGATCCCCATGTTGATGTAGTGCTTGTAGATGATCGCGTCGCCATCGACCTGCGCATTGATGACGGGATACGTCTTGAGCGCGAGCGAGGCCGCCTTCACGAAGAACGGCATGAACGTGAGCTTGACGCCGTGCTCCTTCTCCACGCGCTCCTTGAGCCGAGCGCGCAGCGCCATCACCGCGCTCATGTCCACCTCGTTGAAGGTGGTGAGATGCGCGGTCGCGTGCTGCGCCTCGAGCAAGTGCTCGGCGATGCGCTTGCGACGCGTGGACATCTGCTCGCGGGTTTCGCGCTCTTCAACGGCGCGGGAAGCGGGATGTGGGATGCGGGATGCGGGCGGCGGCACCGGGCTCGGAGCCTGGGGCGTCGGTGCGGAAGGCGCGGTGAGCGGCGCGGGCGGTGCGGCCGCCGCTCGCGGCTCGCCGGTCGCCTGTCTCGCGTTCACCATGTCCGTCTTCGTCACGCGCCCATCGCGGCCGGTACCGGCGACCGTCGACACATCGATCCCGTCTTCTGCCGCCATGCGGCGCACGGCGGGCGACGTCTTCACATCGCCACGTGGCGCTGCGGCGGGCTGCGATGGCGCCGCTCCGGCTGTCGCCGAACGCGCGGGCGCAGCGACGGCAGCCGCCGCTTCCGCCCGTCCGCCCGCGGCGGGCACCCGCCCGCTTCCCGTTTCCCGCGCGGTCTCATCGAATTCCGCGATCGCCTCATCCACCGCCACCACATCGCCCGTCTTGCGGAGCTGCTTCGTCAACACGCCGGCATTGGGGGCCGGTACCTCGACGTTCACCTTGTCGGTCTCGAGCTCCACGATGGGCTCGCCGCGCGCGACTGCGTCGCCTTCCTGCTTCAACCACCGCCCAACGGTCGCCTCGACGATCGATTCTCCGAGCGGTGGCACCTTGATCGAGATCATGGACTCCGAAGTGCTGAGTGTGCGAGAACGGCACCGGCTGCTGGATGTGCCGGGGACGCCGATTGATGACGACGTCCCACGTCGGTAGGATTCGGCGTTCCAAATATAACCCACCCACCAGACCGTGCGAGCACTCACCATCTCCGCGCACGGGGGGCTGGAGGCGCTCGAGCTGCGCGCCGATCTGCCGATCCCCGAGCTGCGCGCACCCACCGATGTTCGCGTGCGCATCCACGATGCGGCGCTCAATCATCTCGATCTCTTCGTGGTCGGCGGACTGCCCGGCGTGACCATCACGCCGCCGTGGATCATGGGCGCCGACGGCGCCGGCGTCATCGATGCGATCGGGAGCGACGTGCGCGATGTCGCGGTGGGCGATCGCGTGGTCATCAACCCCGGCATCAGCGACCGCACGTGCGAGTACTGCCTCGCGGGCGAAGAGTCGCTGTGCGTGCGGTATCGTCTGCTCGGCGAGCATCTGCCGGGGACGATCGCGGAATACATCGTCGTCCCTGCAGCCAACGTGCGAACGATCCCCGCAACCGCGCGGTGGGACACGGCCGCCGCATTCTCGCTTGCCACGCTCACGGCGTGGCGGATGGTGGTGACGCGCGCCGCGGTGCGCGAGGGGGAGACGGTGCTCATCTGGGGGATCGGTGGCGGCGTCGCCGTGGCGGCGCTGCAGATCGCGAAGATGTGCGGCGCGCGCGTCTGGGTCACTTCGGGGAGCGACGCGAAGCTCGATCGTGCTCGCGCGCTCGGCGCGGACGAGACGTTCAATCACACGCGCCAGGATGTCGCGCGCGAGATCCGCGCGCGGACGGGCAAGCGCGGCGTCGACGTCGTGATCGACAACGTGGGACAGGCGACGTGGTCGCAATCGCTCCTCGCTCTCGGCAAGCGCGGCCGCCTCGTGACGTGCGGCGCGACGACCGGTCCGATCGTCGAGACGGATCTCCGCCGCATGTTCTGGAATCAGTGGACGCTCATGGGCTCGACCATGGGGAACGACCGCGAGTACGACGCGATCGTCAACGAGCTCCGTGCCGGCCGCCTGATCCCACCGCTCGATTCCGTCTACAACCTCGACGACAGCCGCGCGGCGTTCGAGCGACTCGCATCGGGGGAGCAGTTCGGGAAGATCGTGGTGAGAGTGAGTCAGTGAGTCAGGAACTGCAGAGAGCAGAGAGCAGAAGGGAGAAAGCAGGAACGGCCTGCTGCTCTCTGCTCTCTGCTCTCGCCGTTCACGCCTCCTCTGACCCACTGACCCACTGACAAACTGACTGACTCATTAGATTCCGCTCTCATGGAGCGCATCGAGGACATGACGGCTGCGGCGGTGGCGGTGCCGCAGGCGCTGCGTGCGCTGATCACGACGGCTCGCTTCGCGGAGTGGATCGCGCCCGACGTCACCTTCACGCCGCTCACGCGCGCGGAGACGCTCGGACCCGGCGATCGGTTCCGCGTCAGCGTGATGGGGATGTCGTTCGAGTATCTCGTCGAGGCGGTGAGCGAGCGTGAAGTGATCTTCGCGTTCAGCGGCGCGTGGAGTGGACGCGAGCGGTGGAGCTTCATCGCCGATGGGTCGGACACGCTCATCCGCCGCGTGTACGAGGTGACGGATGGCTCGCCCGCGACGGCGCTCCTCTGGCGCACGGTCGGCCGCCTGCTCGTGCTCGCGCACCTCAAGCTGGAGCTCGCGCGCTTCCGCACGACCGTGGAGCACAACCCGGGACCGCGCGCCGAGATCGAGCCGTCATCGCCTGCGCGACCGGTACGTCCCGCGCCGGAGTCTTCATCGCACCCCGCCTCGGAATCCGCGTCGACCTTCCCGATCGATGAAGGGTGACGACCCGATGAAAGGTGGGCGATGAAGCGTATCGACGCGAGGAGAGGGTTCACGCGATGAGCGGCGACGACGCGATGAGCGGCGACGATGCAATGAATGGCGACGACGCGATGAAGGTGGACGACGCGCAGTACACGGCCGCCGAGCAGCGCGCCATCCGCGCCGCGTTCGCCGAGGGGCGCATGCCCGACTGTCCGCGCTGCAGCGTGCCGATGACGTCGCGCCCGATCGGCGGCGGATCGTTCGGACTCGGCTATGCACGCAAGCGTGAATGGCTCATCTGCCCACGCTGTCATCGCAGCGCGATCTTCGACGTAAAGCGAGGGACGAGGACGTAGGTCGTCAGTCGTCTGTCGTCTGACAAACCCTCGGTCAGCTTCTGCCCGCTCTGACGACGGCTGGCTGACGACCGACGACTGAGAGCTGACGACTGTCGT
>DASSNR010000397.1:0-9161 GCA_035687925.1 Gemmatimonadaceae bacterium
CGCCAGAAGCCACCGGTCAGCGCGAACCTGTTGCCGAGCAGTCCGAGCGCTTCAATGCCGCCCACGAGGAGCGCGACCACGACGGAGACGAAGGTGATCGTCATGTTGTAGTAAAGCTTGCGGATCGGCTTCGTGAACGCCCATCCATAGGCACCGAGCATGAGGATGCCATCCGTCGTATCGACGAGCGACATCCCAACCGTGAACAGCGCCGGGAAGACGAGGATCGACCAGACGGACATCCCCTTGGATGCCTCGGCGGCGGAGATCCCGAGGAGGCCGATCTCTGTGGCGGTATCGAAGCCGAGCCCGAAGAGGAAGCCCAGCGGATACATGTGCCAGCTCCGGCGCACCATGCCGAAGAGCGGACGAAAGATCCGCGCGAGCAGGCCGCCACCGGCGAGCAGTGTGTCCAGCTCCTCCTCGATGTACGCGCCGCCCGCGCGGACTCGGCGAAACGTTCGCGACACCGCGGCGAAGATGAACAGGTTCATCACCGCGATGAGCAGCAGGAAGAGCGCCGACGTCAGCGTCCCGATGACTCCGCCGACGGCATGCAGCGCGGCGAACCGCCCCTTGAGCGCCATGGCCGTGATCGCGATGGCGACCGACGCCAGCACGACGACCGTCGAGTGGCCGAGCGAGAAGTAGAGGCCGACCGTCACCGGCCGTTGGCCATCCTGCATCAGCTTGCGGGTGACGTTGTCGATCGCGGCGATGTGATCGGCATCGATGGCGTGGCGCAGCCCGAAGCCGTACGCCAGGAGCGCCGCGCCGAGCAGTACGGGATACCGGCGGAACGCGACCACCGCCACCACCCACGCCGCGATGTTCCCGGCGACGAGCACCACGTAGACCGCCGCGACGCGACCGCGAAGGTTCGCGCCCGAGTCACGACAGATGGAGGACAGGACGTTGGTCATCGCGCGCGTTCCGGGGATTGCCGTCTCATGGTCAGGGAAACGCCACAAGATAATCACCCCGGGGAGACTTCTCCCTTTCACGCGATGGGCGGTACCAGCGACAGCCTCGAGCAGACTCGCGAGCGTGCACGCCTCGCGGGAGCGTGCACCGACCCGTCAGAACCGCGGCAGGATCTCGAGCGTGTTGTGCACGTCCTTCACGCCGTCCACACTGTCGGCGACGTCGCGAACGAGCCGCTTCATGAAGCGACTGTCGACAGTCCCCGCGAGCGTCACCTCGCCATGCTGCACGCGCACGTCGACGTCGCTCGCATCGATGTCCGGGTGCCAGGTGAGCCGGTCGTTGATCTCTTCTTCGATGCGCTCGTCCGAGCGCGTGTAGCCGCGCGGTCCCTTCCCGCGATGATTCGTGACGAGCGCACCGGCCGGAAAGAGCACCTCGTAGTCCGTTCCGCCCCCGCCCCACCCGTACTCGCTGAATCCGCCGTACTGCGGATCGTGACCGAATCGCCCTTGGTAGGCATCGCCCCAGGGGTTGTCGCGCCCCCACTCCATGGGCGCGAAGCGCAGCGGATCGCGTGCGTTCGGCATCATCCCGCGATGCCGATTCGTGCGCCGTTCCCGTGCTCGTGTGAGGTCGTCCTCGTTCGCCATGTCGCTCTCCTCCCAACGCGTGCGGCGTGTCGCGCGGATCTCGACGCGCCCGACTTGGAGTAGCACGACGCGTACCGGTATGATTGAAGAGCGCATCGAGACCATGGGCATCGGGACTGGGGGCACGTATGGATCGCACAGTACAACGCCATCGCGCGGAGATCTTCCGCCAACTGCACCACGGCGAGCACATCCTCGTGCTCCCCAATGCGTGGGATGTCGCCACCGCGCGCGTATTTCAGGCCGCTGGCTTCCCCGCCGTGGCGACGACGAGTGCCGGCGTCGCGAATGCGCTCGGCTACGCCGACGGCGAGCAGATCAGCCGCGAGGAGATGATCGCGATCGTCGAGCGCATCGCGCATCACCTCGATGTGCCGCTCACGGCCGACATGGAGTCGGGCTACGCCGACACGCTCGAGGGGCTCGCGGAGACCGCTCGGCTCGTGGTGATCTCCGGCGCGGTCGGACTCAACCTCGAGGACTCGACGCGTGGCGAGGCGTCGCCGCTCTACGACATCCAGCTCGCCGCCGATCGTGTGCGCGCCGTGTGCGAGAGCTCGGCGGCCGCCGGTGTGCGGCTCGTGGTGAACGCGCGCACAGATGTCTTTCTGAAGCAGGTCGGCGACCCGTCCACGCGACTCGCGCACGCGATTCGCAGAGCGAACGCGTACCGCGAGGCGGGCGCGGACTGTCTCTTCATCATCGGCGTGCGCGACGCGGACACGATCCGCACGCTCGCCAGCGAGATCGACGGACCGATCAACGTGCTCATGGGCCCGGGCTCGCCGAGCGCTGCGGCGCTCGAGGAGCTGGGGGTGGCGCGCGTGAGCATCGGGCCGGGCGCGGGGCTCGCGGCACTCGGCCTCGTCCGACGGATCGCCGAGTCGCTCATGAAGCACGGCACGTACGAGTCGCTCATGGAAGGAGCGATGACGTACGCGGAGGCGAACGCGCTGGTGTCGTGACGTTGTCATTCCGAGCGCAGCGAGGAATCTCGGGCCTGCCGCGGCAGCCATAGCGTCCAGCCACTCTTGACGTCCGATCGGTTGAATCCTATCGTGACCAGTCACGTAGTGACATATCACTCAGTGACTGGAACACCATGGAGACTCCCTCGCTCGACCTCCTCCCCGGCACCGTCGACGTGCTCATCCTCCGCACGCTCGCCTGGCATCCGATGCACGGCTACGCCATCTCGCGCTTCGTGCGCGAGCGTTCGCGTGGTGCACTCACCATCGAGAGCGCGGCACTCTACCAGGCGTTGCACCGCCTGGAGCGCAAGAAGCTCGTGCGTGCCTCGTGGGGACTCTCCGACACCAACCGCCGCGCCCGCTTCTACGAGCTGACGGCCGCAGGGCGCAAGCAATTGCAGGCGGAGCGCAAGCAGCTCCGCACGTACATCGACGCGTTGACGCTGGTGCTCGATCCGCTCTGACACCGGAGACGCACTCATGTCGCACTCCGCACGCCGCTTCTTTCAGCTCCCCTGGCGCTCGGCTCGGCGCATCCGGGCCGACGTGGACGAAGAGCTCGCCTTCGAGCTCGACATGCGCACGGCAGAGCTCATCCAGCAGGGACTTTCCGAGGCCGACGCACGTCGGCACGCGATCGCGGAGTTCGGCGACCTGGACGAGACGCGGCGCGTCTGCGTCGAGCTCGATCGCGGCGGGGAGCGCGCGACTCGGCGGGCCGAGTGGCTGGCCGAGCTTCGGCAGGACGTACGACTCGCGTGGCGCGGAATGCGACGCACGCCGGGGTTCGCGATCGTCGTGCTCATCACGCTCGCGCTTGGGCTAGGGGCGAATACGGCGGTGTTCTCGGTCGTGCGGAAGGTGTTGCTCGACCAGTTGCCGTATCATGAGCCGGATCGGCTGGTGCGGCTGTATGGCGGCACGATGGACAACCCCGATCCGCGCAACATGGTGACCGCGTTCGAGATCGCGGAGGCGCAGCGCTCACCGGCGTTCGCGAAGGTGGGCGCGTTCGGGAACTATGGCGGCACGACGTACATCGGCGACCAGGGCGCGGAGATCTGGACGAGCGTACAGGTGGACCAAGGGTTCTTCCACGTGCTCGGCGTGCGCGCGCTCCTCGGCCGCACGATCGATGCCCGCGATGTCGGCACCGACGCCGTGCCGGTGGTCGTGCTGAGCTACGCGCTCTGGCAGCGGACATTCGGCGGAGACTCCAGCATCGTCGGGCGTGACATTCGATTGGGCAGCCAGGCGTACACCGTGGTCGGCGTCATGCCGCCGACGTTCGTCTCCCCGGACCGCAATCCCGACATCTGGACGCCGCTCGATCTGCAACGCTTTCTTCGCGATCCGGTCAGGTCCCGGCAGACGCGCATCTTCCGCGCGATCGGGCGCATGGCCGACGGGGTGACACCGACGCAACTCCGCACGACGCTCGACGTCATGGCCAGCCGAGAACGCGACCAGTACCCCGAGCTGAAGAAGGTCGCGGCGCTGAACGCCGTCTCGCTGCGCGAGACGCTCGTAGGCGGCGTGCGCCCGATCCTGCTCGTCGTGATGGGCGCGGCCGCGCTCGTCCTCGTACTCGCGTGCGTGAACGTCGCAGGGCTCTTCCTCTCGCGCGCCGCGGCGCGGCGACGCGAGCTTGCGGTGCGTGCTGCCCTCGGCGCAGGACGTGCCCGACTCGTTCGCCAGCTGCTCACCGAGGGCGCGATGCTCGCGCTCGCCGGCGGCGCGATGGGCGTCGGGCTCGCCTTCTGGGCGAAGCATGCTCTCGTGGATATCGCTGCGCGCGAGCTGCCGCCGGTCGGTGAGATACGCATCGACACTGGTGTGCTCGCGTTCGCTGTCGTCATCTCGCTGCTCAGCGCGCTGATGTTCGGGCTCCTCCCCGCGCTCACCGGCACGCGCCTCGACCTGCACGGCTCGCTCATGGAGTCCAGCCGAGGCGCATCGGGAGGACGGGTGAGCACGCGCATGGGGCGCGCGCTGGTGGTCGCGCAGGTGGCGCTCGCCGTCGTCCTGCTCATCGGCGCGGGACTGCTCGGCCGCACGTTGGTCGCGCTCGAGAACAGAGGGGTCGGATTCGATACCGGCCCCAACGAGCTGACGTTCGGCGTCAACCTCTTCACCCCCGCGTACGCGGACGCCGCGCGCCGATCGACTTTCATCGACAACTTCACCACCGCGCTCAGAGCATTGCCCGGCGTGCGCGCCGTGGGGATGGTGATGATCGCGCCGTGGAGCAGCCCGAACGGTACGCGCTTCATGATCGCGGGCCGCCCCGAGCCCGCCCCCGGATCGGAGAACGAAGCACGCTTCGACGCGACGTCGGAGGACTACTTCACCGCGCTCGGCATTCCGATTCGTCGCGGCCGTGCGTTCACACCGCAGGATCGCGACGGCGCGCCGCTCGTCGCCATTGTGAGCGAGAGTCTCGCGCGCGAGTACTGGCCCGGCGAGAGTCCGATCGGCCAGCGCATTCGCCTCGACAGTCGTACTGGACCGTGGCGCGAGGTGGTCGGCATCGTCGGCGACGTACGTGAAGATCCCGCGCAGGATGTCATGCCGACCATCTATGTGCCCATGAAGCAGCACCCAGATGGTGGCGGCGTGTTCGTCATCCGCACCACCGGCGATCCGGCCGCCCTGGTGCCGGCCATCCGTCGCGTGTTGCACGGGATGGATCCCGCACTCCCACTCGTCTGGGTGCAGACGCTCCCCGACATCCTCAAGGACAAGCTCGGCGCACAGCGTCTTCCGACGTTCTTCACCACCGCCTTCGCTTCTCTCGCCCTCGTGCTCGCGGCACTCGGCGTCTACAGCGTGCTGGCGTACTCCGTCACCGCACGCCAACGCGAGTTCGGCATCCGCACGGCACTCGGCGCGCGACGCAGCAGCGTCCTCGCGCTCGTCGTGCGGCAGGGGATGACGCTGGCGGTCATCGGCACCATCATCGGTCTGCTCATCGCGGCGGCAGCGAGTCGCGTGCTCACCGGACTCCTCGTCGGTGTGACGGCGCACGATCCCGTCACGTTCGTCGCGATGCCGCTCGTCCTCCTCGCCGTCAGCGTTGCGGCGTGCCTCATCCCCGCGCGCCGCGCGACGAAGGTCGAACCGGTGGAAGCGCTGCGCGCCGAGTGAGTGCTTGTCACTCAGAGGGCCATCACTTTGTCATCCCGAGCGAAGCGAGGGATCTCGCTCGCAGCACAAGATCCCTCGCTTCGCTCGGGATGACAACCCCACTTACGGCACCTTGAACACCAACGGCATCTGCACGAGCTGCGGGACCTTGCGCCCGCCCGCCTCGGCCGGATAGAACCGCCAGCTCGGCAACACGCGCTTGACGGCATCGACGAAGAGCTCGTTCGTCGCCTCCAGCACCTTGAACGTCGACATATCGACGCGCCCCGTCGTGTCGACCACGAACTGCACGAGCACCAAGCCATCCACGCGCGCGGACTCGAGCATCGACGGGTACTGCGGCTTGGGGTTCCCGTCGATCGGCACGGTCTGCTTCTCGACCTGGAAGGCGTAATACACCCCGCCGCCGTCGGGCGCGCCTCCCGCATCGTTCACCGCTCCCTCTGGGACGCCAACGCCGTTGAAGTCGCGCGGGTCCACGACCGGCGCGGTTGGGTCGATGGGCGGGAGCGTCGTGGGAATCGTCGGCGGCAGGACGACGTCACGGACGATGTGCGCGGTGCGCGGCATCTCGACCGCCGCGTGCGTCCGCGTGACCGGCTTCGGCTGCTCGGTCAACTTCACGACGGCGCGGTAAATGATTTCGGGCGGTGGCGGCGTGTGCGCGGGCGGATCCTTCGCCTCCGCCGTCATCACGACCGCGAGCACGATGAGCACGGCATGCAGCACGACGCTCACTGTCGTCCCCCCTGACCGCCGATCCTTTCTCCGTCGCGATTCGATGAGCGTGTCGAACATCATGCGGGTACCCTCCGGATTCGAGACCATGAGTCGACCAGCACCAATGCCTCATCGACCACGGTAGCATCCGCAGGTAAACCCCCCGTGACGGCACGATTACGAGTTCAGGGATGTCGGGTTAAGAGTCGGCGACGAATTCGTTACGAAGCGTTCATAATTCCGAAATCGCCGATGCCGCACGGTGCGACCGACCGCGGATTACCGCCCTCGTTGACCGCGTCGCAAATCCGCTCCATACTCTTCGCACCCGGTCGAGCTCTCGACCCCCCCGTCACCACGGATCCACCCATGAAAGCCTACATCATCGAGTTCATCGGCACCTTTTTCCTCGTCCTCACCGTCATCCTGAGCGTGCACTACAACGTGCTGCCGGGGCTCGCCATCGGCGCGATCCTCATGACGATGGTGTACATGGGCGGCCCGATCTCGGGCGGCCACTACAACCCCGGCGTCTCGCTCGGCGTTGCGCTCCGCGGGAGGCTGTCGTTCGGCGATCTGATCGGCTACTGGATCGCGCAGTGCGTGGGCGCGATCTGCGCGGGGCTCCTCGGATGGTTCCTCGTCGCGCACCCGGGCTCGGTGGGCGTCGGTGCCTTCACCGGCATCAACGTCGGGCGCGCGCTCCTCGCGGAGTTCGTCTTCAGCTTCGCCCTCGTGCTCACCGTGCTCACGACGGCCACGTCCGCGCGCTCGGTGGGGAACAGCTACTTCGGGCTCGCGATCGGCTTCACGGTGGGCGCGGGCGTGTTCGCCGTCGGTGCGCTCACGGGCGCGGCGTTCAACACGGCCGTGGGGCTCGGCATCTGCTTCTTCGGGCTCTCGGCGTGGGCGAACTTCTGGGTGTATCTGGTGGCGAATCTCGCGGGCGGGGCGTTGGCGGCGGCGGTGTTCCGGATCGTGAGCCCGGAGGACCACGCGGCGCCCGTAGCATGAGCGGCTAGCGGGCGGAGCGCGAGCGAGCTCGGCGAGCGGGTCGCTCGCGCACCATCCCCGGACTTGGCATCGCCTCAGGAAGCACGCCGAATCCCTCACGTCGCGCCGCTTCACGCTGCCGCACGTCGAGCGAGACGAACGCGAGCTGATCGGGCTGGCCATCGCTCGCCGCCCATGCGGCGGCCAGTTGCAGGGCGTCGGCGGCGCGCAGCGGATGTGTCCGGACGAGTCGTTCCGCGGTGCTCCGCAGCGATTCGGTGGGTACGATCTCCGACCACCGAGTCGCTAGAGCGGCCAGGCGCGCGCCGGCTCGGACGAGATGCGCCGCACCGAAGCCCTGCTCCCGATCGTAGCGCGCCAGCGCCGATGCGCATTCGACACGCGTGCCCCACCAGACGATCATCTCGGGGTCGTCGCGAAGGAGCTGACCCATCGCACGTGTCCCCGCTTCAGCGACCAGCAACGGGACGACGGCCGACGTGTCCCAGAATTTCACCAGCCCTCCTCTCGCTCGTCGAGCACCGCCTGGACGAGACTCGACCCGCGCTTGAGTGGCGGCGCGGGTGGGAGCTCGTCCAGCATGTTCTTGCTCGGCGCAACCTTGGGAGGCGTGGCGACGCCGCGCTCGACCAGTGAGCGGAGGTGCGCATCCGACCCGGCGACGGTCACGGGCTCGAGGCGGGCGATCGGGGTGCCGCGATCCGTGATGATCACCGGCTGACCTCTGCGCACGCGGTCCAGGAGGGCGCTGAGGTGCGCCTTGGCGTAGGAGATGGAGGCGGACTTCATCGTGACCATTCTAGTCACGATCGCCAGATCCAACAAGTCATATGCTGCGCGCCCGGCGGCGACGATGCCATGATGTGCAGCGGGGCCGCGACGAGATCGTCGCGGCCCCGCTGCTCGCTGGATCCAGTCCGGACCTCAGTACCGGTAGTGATCCGGCTTGTACGGCCCTTCCACCGGCACCCCGATGTACGCCGCCTGCTCCGAACTCAGCTCCGTGAGCTTCACGCCGAGCTTGTCGAGATGCAGTCGAGCGACCTTCTCGTCGAGATGCTTCGGCAGTACGTACACCTTCCGCTCGTACTTCGCCGCGTTGTTGAAGAGCTCGATCTGCGCCATCACCTGATTGGTAAAGCTCGCGCTCATCACGAAGCTCGGATGTCCCGTCGCGCATCCGAGATTCAACAGCCGCCCCTCGGCCAGAATCATCACGCTGTGCCCGTCGGGGAACACCCACTCGTCGTACTGCGGCTTGATGTTCACGCGCTTGATGCCGCGCGTCTTCTTGAGCCCGGCCATGTCGATCTCGTTGTCGAAGTGGCCGATGTTCCCCACGATCGCCTTGTCCTTCATCCGCCGCATGTGGTCGGCGGTGATGATCCCCTTGTTCCCGGTCGCGGTGACGAAGATGTCCGCCGTCTCCACGACATCATCGAGCGTCGTCACCTGGTACCCTTCCATGGCCGCCTGCAGCGCGCAGATCGGATCGATCTCGGTAATGACGACGCGCGCGCCCTGCCCGCGCAGCGCCTGCGCGCACCCCTTCCCCACTTCGCCGTAGCCGCAGACGACGGCCACCTTCCCGGCGAGCATCACGTCGCTCGCGCGGAGGATGCCATCAGTGAGCGAGTGCCGGCAGCCGTACAGGTTGTCGAACTTGGACTTCGTCACCGAGTCGTTGACGTTGAACGCGGGAAAGAGCAGCGTCCCGTTCTTCATCATCTCG
>DASSNR010000398.1:0-5450 GCA_035687925.1 Gemmatimonadaceae bacterium
CCACCTGCCCGGCATCGGGTGGAAAGAGCCCCGCGAGGATGTGCATGAGCGTCGATTTCCCCGCGCCATTCTCCCCCACGAGCGCGTGCACTTCCCCCGCGGCCACCTCGAGACTCGCATCGCGATCCGCCCGCGTGGCACCGAAGCGCTTCTCGATGTGGTGCATGAGGACGGCAGGCGGCGCGGGATGCGGGATGCGGGATGCGGGATGCGGGGCAGCCTCGGAGGCGAGGGCTTCTTCGCCGCGAGCCGTTCCCGCATCCCGCATCCCGCTTCCCGCGTCCCGCGCCGTCATTGCGCCGGCACCTCGATCTTCCCCGCGATGATGTCGCGCTTGATCTGCTCCAGGCGCGCGTGCACGCTGTCGGGAATCAACGCCTTGTTGTGCTCGTCGTAGACGTAGCCCACACCGTCCTCGGCGAGGCCGTACTCGTAGATGCCGCCCTTGAACGTGCCATTCTTCTGGCGGCGGATCTGATCGAACACCGCCTCATCCACGCCCTTCACCATCGAGGTGAGCACGTGGCCTGGCGCCTCGGCGTATTGATCGGCGTCCACACCGATCGCGAGCTTGCCGGTCTGCCGAGCGGCCTCGAAGACGCCGAGTCCCGTGGAGCCCGAGGCGTGGAAGATGATGTTGACGCCGGACTGATACTGGCTGAGCGCGAGCTCCTTCCCCTTGCCGGGATCGCGGAAGGCATCCGGTGTCACGCCCGCGTACTGCGCGATCACCGTGCAGTCGGGACACACGTACTTCACGCCCGCGCGATACCCCGCCTCGAACTTGTGGATGAGCGGGATGTCCATCCCGCCCACGAAGCCGACTCTCTTCGAGTGTCCGACGAGTGCGGCGAGCGCGCCCACGAGAAACGATCCTTGCTCCTCGCGGAACTTCACCGCGGCGAGATTGGGCGGTGGCGGGATGACGTTCCCCTTGTCGTCCGTCTTCAGCGAGTAGTCCACGCCCACGAAGTGGACGTTCGGATACTCCTTGGCGAGTGCCGTCAGGTCATCGCTGAAGATGAAGCCGACGCCGACGACCACGTCCATCCCCTCCGCCGCGAGCAGACGCAACCCCGCTTCGCGATCGGACCCTTCACCCGGCTCGATGAAATGCGGATGCACACCGAGTTGGTCGGCCGCCATCTCCGCGCCGCGATACGCTCCGTCGTTGAACGACTTGTCCCCTCGTCCTCCGACATCGAACACCACACCCACGTTGAGCCCCGCCCCCCGCGTGGCCGGCATGGCCCCCGAGGGGTGAGCGAAGAGCAGAGCGATGTGTGCGAGGAGGAGGAACAGAACGACGAGGAAGAGGTTCCGCATGGAGCCTGAAAGGTTGCTGCCGGAACGGGGAGGAGCAAGAGAGAAGTGGGTCAGTGGGTCAGTGGGTCAGAAATGGCCCGAAAAACGGTCATCCCGAGCGGAGCGAGGGATCTCGCTGACCGAACGAGATTCCTCGCTGACGCTCGGAATGACCTCAGTCAGCCCGAGATCCCTCGCTCCGCTCGGAATGACAACGGGTCGGTTTTGTCTGACTCACTGAGCTACTGACTCACTGACCCACTACTTCACCTATCGTCCGTTCCGTCCAGCGCCCTCTGCAGCTCTCCCTTGAGTGACGGGTGGGTTCGATAGAAGTACAGTCCCATCAGGAACGCCGAGATCAGGTTGCCGACGGCGACCTGATACCAGGCCAGCCCCTCGAGCGGGAGGAAGTTGTTGAGTATGGACGCCAGTCCGTAGAAGCCCATCTCGAGGACGACGAACATGACCAGCCCGCCGGCGAGAACCGCAGGCTGCTCATCGCTTGCGTGGACGATCACCGCGGCGATGATGCCGACGATACAGAACGCCACATAGTGGAACACGGTGTAGACGATCACGAACACCGCGGTCCCCTCGCGCACCGGCCCGAACACACTCCAGAGCGCCTCGCCCAGCACGCGCGGCGTGTAGAGCGGGTTGTGGATCAGGATATCGACAAAGAGAAACCAGATGGCGACGCTCGTGGCACCGATGACCCCGGCGATCACGCCCTCGCGGAGGGTGCTGTGGTGCCTAGGCATCGTGGGGAGCTCCGCCGTGGTTGCGCATGCGGGGGTACGTCTGCAAGCGTCGGGCCTCGCGGTAGATTTCTCCATATGCCCACCCGCATCCGCACTCGTGTGCTCGTGGTCGGCAGCGGCGTCGCCGGCCTCCACACCGCATGGCGCGCGTCCGCATCGGCGGACGTCGTGCTCATGACCAAGCGCTCCCTCTTCGACAGCGCGACCGCGTACGCGCAGGGCGGGATCGCCGCCGCACTCGGTGCGGGCGACTCGCCGGCACTGCATCGCAACGACACGCTCGCCGCCGGTGCCGCGCTGTGCGATGCCCGCGCCGTCGAGGTGCTCGTTACCGAGGGACCGGCGCGCGTGCGCGAGCTGCAGGCCGCCGGCGCACGCTTCGACCTCGAGCCGGGGGGCGACTTCAAGCTCGGCCGCGAGGCCGCGCACTCGCGGAGCCGCATCGTACACGCGAACGGTGATCGCTCGGGTGCGGAGGTCGCACGCACGCTCATCACCCGCGTCCGCGACGCGCGTCGCGTGCAGGTGCTCGAGCGCGCGCGCGTGCTCGATCTGATCGTCGATGGCGGCGTCTGCTGCGGCGTGCGCGCGAGCATCGCGGGGCGCGCCGTCGAAGTCATTGCCGATGCGACCGTGCTCGCCACCGGCGGATGCGGACAGCTCTTCCGCTACACCACGAACCCCATGGTCGCCACCGGTGATGGCTTTGCCATCGCGCACCGCGCCGGCGTACGGCTCGCCGACATGGAGTTCGTGCAATTCCATCCGACGGCGCTCGACACGCCCGAGAGTCCGCTCGCGCTCATCTCCGAGGCGGTGCGCGGCGAGGGCGCCGTGCTCGTGAACGATGCGCGCCAGCGCTTCATGCTCGCACACTACCCGCAAGCCGAGCTCGCTCCGCGCGATGTCGTCGCCCGGGAGATCTTTCGCGAGCAGCGGGCGGGCTCACGCGTATGGCTCGACGCCACGCACCTCGGCGCCGAATTCCCCGATCGCTTCCCCGGCATCTTCGCGCTCTGCACCGCGCGCGGTATCGATCCGCGCACGCAGCTGATCCCCGTCACCCCTGCCGCGCACTACATGATGGGCGGCATCGTCACCGACCTCGCCGGCCGCTCGAGCCTGCCGCGCCTCTATGCGTGCGGCGAGGTCTCCGATACCGGCGTGCACGGCGCCAATCGCCTCGCGTCGAACTCGCTCCTCGAGGGATTGGTCTTCGCCGAGCGCGTCGCGCGCGATCTGCAGACGACGCCCGCCCTCGGCGCCGAGCCGCCGCTCGAGGAGTGGAGCGTCCCCGTGCTGTACGATCGTGGTGCCGCACAGGTCGCCGCGAACGCGATCCGTGGCGTGATGTGGCAGGACGCCGGCATCGATCGGCGCGCCGCCGGCCTGCGCGCGTGTCTCGACACACTCGACGAGATCGCCGCGCGCCTCCCCAGCGGCGCCACCGAAGAAACGAACATGGTGCAAACCGCGCAGCTCATCGCGCGCGCCGCCCTCATGCGCGAGGAATCCCGCGGCGGCCACTTCCGCAGCGACTTCCCCGCAGCGAAGCGCACGTGGGAGGGGAGGCATATTACGTGGTAGAGGCAGAGAGCAGAAAGGAGAAAGCAGAGAGCAGAAAGCAGAGAGCAGAAAGCAAGGGCGGGGCAGGTCGGCGGCCTCTGTCATTCCGAGCGCAGCGAGGAGTCTCGTAAGGTTGTCATCCCGAGCGCCAGCGAGGGATCTCGCTGGCGCTCGGGATGACAACCTGGCCGTGCCTGCTTTCTCCTCTCTCCTGTCTCCTCTCTCGCTATCTTTATCTGAACCCTCTGACGCACCTTCGATTCGCCTTATGACGCACCCAAGCCCCGATCTCCAGTCTCGAATCCGCTCCCTCGCCCGCGAGCGAAACGCCGTCATCCTCGCGCACAACTACGAGCGACCAGAAGTGCAGGACGCCGCCGACATCGTGGGGGACTCGCTCGGCCTGTCGCGCGCTGCGGCGAGCACCGACGCGGACGTCATCGTCTTCTGCGGGGTGCACTTCATGGCGGAGACGGCGGCGATCCTGTCGCCGGAGAAAACGGTCCTCCTCCCCGATCTCGCCGCCGGTTGCTCGCTCGCGGATACCATCACCGCCGAGCAGCTGCGCGCATGGAAGGCAGAGCACCCGGGTGCGGTCGTCGTCTCCTACGTGAATACGACGGCCGAGGTGAAGGCGGAGAGCGACTACTGCTGCACGTCTGGCAACGCTGTCGAAGTGGTGCGCGCGATCCCCGCCGATCGGGAGATTCTCTTCCTCCCCGACATGTTCCTCGGCGCGCACGTGCGCCGTGTGACCGGGCGCGGGAACATGCACGTCTGGATGGGCGAGTGCCACGTGCACGCGGGGATCAGCCCCGACAACGTGCGCCGCCAGCGCACCGTGCACCCGGACGCCGAGTTCCTCATCCATCCGGAGTGTGGCTGCTCGACGAGCGTGCTCGAGGCGATGTCGGCCGGCGACATCGACGCCGAGGGCGTGCAGATCCTCTCGACCGAGGGGATGATGCGACGGCCGGGCGTGTCGAATGCCGATGAGTTCATCGTCGCCACCGAGGTGGGCATTCTGCATCGCCTGCGGAAGGAGAACCCCGCGAAGCGCTTCTACGCGGCGAACGACCGCGCGTCGTGCATGTACATGAAGATGACGACGCTCCCCAAGGTGCTGCATTCCCTCGAGGCACTCGAGCATCGCATCACCGTCCCGCGTGAGATCGCATCGCGCGCGCGCCTCGCGATCGACCGGATGCTCGCGATCGGCGGCTCACCCGCGTCGCAGCGCGTGCTGCAGGACGCGGGCGTCCACGAATGAGCGGCCGCGAGGCGCACCCTCCGCGGCGTATCACGCCCGTCGACGGCTGCGTCGTCGCACCCGATGATCTGCTGGGCTTTCCGCTGGCGCCCGCGGAGCTCGAGCGGTGCGTGCGCGCCGCGCTCACGGAAGACGGCGCGTTCCACGATCTCACCACCATCTCCACCGTCCCGCCCGACCGGCACGAGCACGGCACCGTCGTCGCGCGCCGCGCGGGCGTGGTCGCCGGCGTACCGCTCGCCATCGCCGCGTTCCGTCTCCTCGATCCGCACGCCACGATCCGCGTGGACGCGGACGACGGTGCGCGCGTCGCTGCCGGCACGCCGATCCTTCGCGTGAGCGCGCACGCGCGCGCGCTCCTCTCGGCGGAGCGCGTCGCGCTCAACTTCCTGCAGCGACTCTCCGGGATCGCGACGATCACCGCGCACTACGTCTCCGCCGTGCGCGGTACGCGCGCTCAGATCCTCGACACGCGGAAGACGACGCCCGGCCTCCGTGCACTCGAGAAGTACGCGGTGCGCGCTGGCGGCGGGCACAACCATCGC
>DASSNR010000401.1:0-8322 GCA_035687925.1 Gemmatimonadaceae bacterium
GGCCACTTTTCGCCTCGTACGATCCGCGGTCCGATCCGCGGCCAGCCGCGGCTACCATCCGGGTTGGAGCTGGAACCCGAACACCCAATTCTTCCCCGGACGTTGGAATGGGTGCGCATAGTACAACTCGGCTACCACGTATCCCAGCACGTTGAGTCGCGCGGAGATGCCGGTACTGAAGACCGGGATGCGGGCAGTCGATGTCTCACTGAACGTGAACTTCGGCGTCGAGTCGCTGTCCCAGGCGACGCCGGCGTCGAAGAACGGCGCGATCTCGACGGGGATGAAGCCCCACGGCAGCAGCCCGAACGCCTGCGTCCCGATCAGCGGGATGCGCAGCTCGAAGTTGGCTGCGGCGATCTTGCTCCCGAGCAGGCGGTCGAAGACCGGACAGCTGTTCGGGTTCCCCGAGGGATTCCCGGTCGCGCACTCCGATGGAGTGAACGAGTTGAAGTCGTATCCGCGAATCAGGACCGGGTCGCCCACGAAGAGCGGGAAGAAGCGGTTGCTCTCGGCGTCTTTGCCATAGCGGCCGTACGTCAGGCCGCGGAAGGCGATCGTCACCGGGCGCGTGAAGAAGAAGTACCGGCGGAAGTCGAGCATCGCCGTCGTGAACGTGAGATCGCCTATCGTCGGATCCGCCTCGATCCGATAGCGCGTGCCGGACACCGGCGAGGTGAAGCCGAAGAACGTGTTGTCGCCCACGAGCGCCGCGCCGGCCTGAGCCAGGTTGAGTCCGCTCGGTGATGGGACGCCCCCCGATCCCTCGGCCAGCGGGATGCCGTTCAGATCGGTGATGACGGAGTCGACTTCAGTGCCGTAGGCGAGGTGGCGGTACCCCGCGTTGATCTCGAAGCGCCGCGTGGTCGAGAAGGGGTACTGCGCACCGACGGAGATCGCGTCGTCATACTGGCGCTGAATGACCTGACGATACACGACACCGGTGAACGCCTGACCGCCGCCACCACCGAAATTCTGCACGTAGGCGTCGGTGAAGCCGGTGAGGTACGGGATGTGGCTCCCGGAGACGAACCAGTTCCACCGATGCCTGGAGTTCAGGTAGTAGAGCTGTCCCGCCGTGTTCTTGATGCTCCCCTGAACACCGAGTTGCGCACCCACGGTGCGGTTGCCAAGGATGTCACCGAACGCCAGTGCGACACCGCCCACGGCACCCGTCCCGAACGGTCCGCCCACCGCGACGCCGACGCCCGGCGTGCCGATGTACTCGAGGCTCAGCCCCGCGTTGTATGGAGAGACGGCGAACACCGTCCCAGCCGGCGGGAGGCCGGTGAGCGGGTCGCGCAACTGGTGCACCACAGTGCTCGACTGCAACGCATTCCACGGCGGCAGCGCACCTGCCATCAACACGCCATCGGTCGTCGCGGTGACGGGCTGCCCCTGTGCGACGTTCTCCTCCAGCCCGTAGATGCCGTAGCCGCCATGCTCGAACACCGAGAACATGACGCGTCCCGACTTGCTGGCGACGGAGAGCGCGGGTGACGTGGCCGTGATGCCGCTCACGCCGGTCGCCAGCTTGGTCACCTCGTAGAGCTGCCCGCTGGCCAGATCCACGCGGTAGATGTCGGGGAAGCCGCCGGGGTTGCCAATGAAGTAGATGCTCCGTCCGTCCGGCGCATACTGCGGGTTGATGCTCTGCGCATTCGTGAAGGTGGGGAGCATGCGAACCGCGCCGCTCGCGACGTCGAGCAAGCCGATGCCGAGCGGCGAGTACGTGAGGCTGTCGAAGCTCGTGCCAGGACCGCGATCGGTCGCGAAGGCGATCGTCGAGCCGTCGGGCGACCAGGCGGGCTGCAGATCGGCGTAGCGGTCGTCCATCATCTGCCGCAGCTCACCCGACTTCAGATCGTAGATGTAGAGATCGCTGATTCCGCCGTGCATCCCCGAGAAGGCGATCTTCGTTCCATCGGGCGACCAGGCGATCGTGTTGAGGGCACCCACGTTCTTCGGGCGGATGTTGCGCACGGTGTGGCCCGAGCCCACGTCGAGAATCGTGATCTCGTTGTTCCCCTTGGCGGTCGTGATGAATGCGAACTGCCTGGAGTCCGGCGACCATGTGCCTGCGGCGTACACGAAGTTCAGTGCGTCGAAGTGCGAATCGATGGACGGGTGCGTGAGTTGCTTCACGATCTTCCCGGTGCGCGCGTCGGCCACGTACAGCTCCGTCGAGAACAGCCCGCGGCTCGAGTAGAACGCGACGTACTTCCCGTCGGGGCTCACCGTCGGCGCCACGTTCATGTCCATCGAGTTTTCCTTCCCCACGATCACGCGCTCGCCGGCGAAGTTCGGATTCGTGCGACCGGCGACGGTCGGCAGGTACGTCTGGCGGATGCTCTCGTTCCACTGCTTCGAGAGCGTGTCGCTCGAGACACCGAGCACGCGGACCAGGGCGTTGTCCCATCCCATCTTCAGCGACGCACGGTACACGTCCGCCACGGCGGCATCGCCCCACCGCCCGCCGATATACGCCCACAGCGCTTGGCCATAGCGGTATGGGAAGTACTTGTTCGAGTACGTCAGATCCTTGATGGTCGGCACATCATCGAACAACGCCGCGTCGCGCATCCACATCGCGGTGAGCGGATCGATGCGGCCGATGGAGAGATACTCCGCCATCCCTTCGATGAGCCACGACGGCAGCGCATCCATGCGTGCGAGCCCGCCGCCACCTCCTTCGCTCCCTTCCTTCGGCCCCGCCGTTGCCGCCGGATTCTCGGCGATGTCGTACTGGAACGAGTGCACGAGCTCGTGCCCGATCACGTGATCGTTGTCGGCGTAATTCCCCGTGAACGGCAGCGTGACGCGGTCCATGAGAGGTTCCGTCACACCGCCCACGCCCTCGGGAAGCGCTTCACCCACGACGTTCGTCTGCTCCCAGTCCGGGTGGTCCGCGTAGTAGATGATCGGCTTCTTCCCGCTCAGCTGGTAGTTGAATTGCGTCGCGTGACGCGCATACCATCGCTCGGCCATCCGCGCGCCGTCGTATGCCGCCAGCGATTCGGCCGGGTAGTAATAGATGTCGAAGTGCGGCGTGTGCATGACGCGAAAGTCGAACGTCTCGTACTGCACTTTGTTCTGGCCGAAGTACTGGGCAGCGGCGCCAGCCGGCAGTCCGAACAGCGCGCACAGCACAAGCGCGAGCCAGGTCGTGGGACGGACCAGCACTCGGGTGCAGAATGTCATGGTGGCCTCGAAAAGTGCGGGATGCACATCAGGAGCATCCCCGTGCATTCCTCGCGAACGCCGGCGCTTCCGGCCGTCGCACGCAGGGAAAGTGAAGGCGCTATCGTGCATGTATGTGCAGCACAGGCGCAAGGGACGGACCACGGCGGCGGCGCATGTCGGCCGGCGCGCTCTTGTGCAGACGAGGTGTGTGTCGTATCAACCAGAGGTGAGCCATGGGGTCGTTCGTCACGATGGTGAACGCATGATGTCCGGTGGCGAAGTGCGCTCGTGGCGCAGCGTACAGCTAGTAAGTCTCTGCGCTCGCCGACTGTTCCAGATACGCGGATGTGCCTCGATCCGTGGCAACGTGCTCGACGTCAATGGCCCATTTCGGGGACGTTGCACTGACCCCTTTCTGGGACGCTGAACCCTGCCCACCTGCTGAGAGACCCCATGCCCGACGCAACGGTCACCCGCACCAGCCACGCGTACGATCAGCTCCTCGACATCGAGACGCCGGAACAGACGGTGTTCTCGTACTCCGTGGCCGGGATCGGCTCGCGCGCAGCGGCAGCGCTCATCGACTACCTGATCTGCTTCGGGGTGCTCGTCGTCCTCTCGGTCTGCTGGTCGCTGCTCGTCCCCGCGGTGACCGGAGCGGCGTCGCCGCTGCGCAAGGTGACCGGAAGCTGGGCGCTCGCCGTCCTCGTGTTCGTGCAGTTCCTGCTGCTGTGGGGTTACTACGTGGTCTTCGAGGTGCTGTGGGACGGACAGACGCCCGGGAAGCGGCGGATCGGCATCCGTGTCGTGCAGGACGGCGGCTTCTCCGTGTCGTGGACGGCGTCGGCCGTGCGGAACATCGCGCGCGCGATCGACATGCAGCCGGGGATCATGTACGGGATCGGCATCCTCTCGGCCGCGGTCTCGCGATCGGGGAAGCGGTTGGGCGACATGATCGCCGGGACGATCGTTGTGCACGAGCGCGTCGTGTCGCTCGCTGCGCCCCCGGTGTCCGGCGGCGACGCAGCGGACGACGCGACATCTCAGACCAGCCGCAGCCCATCGCCGGTATCCGCGGCACTCACGGATGAAGAGTTCGCCCTCCTCGATCGCTTCCTCGCGCGCCGCCGAGCGCTCGAGGCGTGGCGCCGCGCGGAGCTCGCGACTCAGCTGCTCGATCGGTTTGGCGATCGCATCGCGGATCGGAAGGGGAGCCCGATGCGCATGCTGCTCGCGCTGCACGAGAGCGAGCGCGCGGCGCGTGCGCGGGGCACGGCGGCCAAGGGCGACGTCGGTGCGGCACGCGAAGCGAACGTTCTTATCGCCCGCGGCGCCACGCGGTGGACGACGTTCGCGGCACTGCTCACACGCGCGCAGAAGCGCGGGCTGCGCGCGCTCCCCGAGGAAGATGTGAGTGAGTTCGTGGCGCAATACCGCGAGCTCAGCGCCGATCTCGCGCGCCTCAAGACCGCGGCGCGCGGGCGCGACAATGAGGTGCTCTTCTACCTGAGCCGACTGGTGGCGGGCGGACACAACTTGCTCTATCGCCGCAAGACGGTTCCCCTGCGCGCGCTCTGGCGCTACGTCAGCGTCACGGCGCCGTGCGAGGTGCGCCGCTCCGCCCTGCCGATCCTCGCCGCGGCCGTGCTCATGTTCGGGCCGGCGTTCGTGGCGTACTTCGCGGTGTCGTCCAACCCCAAGGTCGCGAGAGACATTCTCCCGCCGGGCATGATCGATCGCGCAGAGAACGGCGTCGCGCGCGAGCAGACGGGCGCCGGGTACATCACGATCTCCGACCTCGAGCGTCCCGTTGCCGCGACCGAGATCATCAAGAACAACGTGCAGGTGACGTATCTGACGTTCGCGGCCGGGATCACGGCCGGCATCGGCACGGTGCTCCTGCTCGTCTTCAACGGCATCAGCATCGGCGGAGCAATCGGGTTGTATCACAGCAAGGGGATCGCGCACCAGATCCTGGCGTTCGTGGCGCCGCACGGCGTGCTCGAGCTCTCGGCGATCGCGATCGCGGGGGGCGGCGGATTGTTACTCGCGCTCGCGATCCTGCTCCCCGGCGCGCTCACGCGCCGCGAGGCGCTCGTGGTGCAGGGACGGCGCGCGCTCCGGCTCATCACCGTCTCGACGCTGCTGCTCCTCATCGCCGGGAGCATCGAGGGGATGATCTCTCCGCGCGCGTGGTGGCCGCCCGAGTGGAAGTGGTCCGTGTCGCTCCTCACCGCGCTCTTTCTCGCCTTTTACCTCACGCGAGGACTCGGCGTCGCCGATTGGGAGGAGAGCGAGGAGAGCGCCTACAGCGCCGATCGCCCCTTGATCTCGAGGTAGTGGTTGACGACCGCCGCCGTCATGGCGTGCGGCGGTACGTCAAGCACCGCGACGCCCGCGCTGCGCATGCGCACGAGCGCTTCGTGCCGCGCGAGAAGCAGCTCCTCGGCGGCTGCACTCTGATAGAGCTGCTCCGTGTCCGGCTCCGACGGCGGCGTCGCGGCGTGCGCGAGGACCTCGTTTCGCAGGGCGACGACCAGCGGGACGTGACGCGCCGCGGTGCGCGCGGTGTGCGCGATGAGCGCCTGCGAGGCACGCGGATCGATGACGTCGGTGAAGAGCACGATGAGCGAGCGCTTGCGGTGCCGCGTGGCGAGTGTGCGGAACGCGGCGGCATAGTCGGGCTCCGCCATGCTCGGCGCAACGGGGACGAGCGCATCGCGCAGACTGCGGAGCGTGGCGGCACCACGCTGCGCCGGCACGAAGGCGCGCACCTCATCGTCGAATACGATGAGCCCCACCTGATCGCCCGAGTGAAGCGCGACGTCCGCGAGGACGAGCGCCGACGACAGCGCGTACTCGAAGCGCGGCAGGTCGCCGGCGAGCTGCGTCATCATGCGGCCGGCATCCACGGCGATCATCACCGTCTGTCCCTGCTCGACGGCGAACTCGCGTGTAATGAGCTGGTGTCGCCGCGCGGTGGCCTTCCAATCGATGTGCCGCGGGTCGTCGCCCACCACGTACTCGCGCAGGTTGGTGAAGCTCATCCCCTCGCCGCGGCGGCGGATGGTGCGCACGCCGGCATCGCGCAGGCGGTGCTGCAGCGACATCAACCGGAAGTGCCGCACGCCGGCGATCGATGGCGTGATCGTGACGCGATCGTCCAGCGCGTAGCGGAGCGCGCGCTGCACGAGGCCGAGCGGGCCGCTCGCTCTGAGGACGACGGGACCGAGCGCGTATGCGCCGCGCACGCGACCCGTGAGCTCGAAGGGGATGACGGCGCTCGTGCCGCGTGCGTGCAGGGTGATCGCGTGCGACTCGCGGTGCTGCTCGACGGCGGAGGGGAGCGCGTCGTACAGCGCGACGTGGATGTCGCGGTGCGTCCCGTCCGTTCGCGTGATGCGCACGTGGTACTCGCCCGTCGCCCGGTCGCCGATGCCAATGGTGGATGGCGCATGGCGCTCGACCGTGAGCTCGTGCTCACCGGGCGCGAGGAGCAGATCGCCGATCACGACGGCGAGCACGAGCACGACAACCGCGGCCGCGAGCGCGCCGCCCGCCGTCATGAACGACACGAGCCATACCGGCGCGAGCAGCGCGACGAGCGCGGCCAGGCGCCGCGTAGGGACGAAGCGAGGAAGTCGCACGCGATCAGCGCTCACTGCGGCGCGCGGATGCGCGAGAGCAGCTGCTGCAGCACCTCGTCGCTCGATCGTCCCTCCACCTCGAGCTCGGGTGCGACGATCACTCGATGGCGGAGCACAGGGAGCGCGTAGTCTTTCACGTCGTCCGGCGTCACGAAGTCGCGGCCGGCCAAGAGCGCCGCCGCCCGCGACGCGCGAAAGAGCGCCACGCTCGCGCGCGGCGAGCCGCCGAGCGTGAGTCCGGGATCCTCGCGCGTCGCGCGCACGATGGACGCGATGTACTCCTGCACCTCGGGTGCGACGCGCACACAGTCCACCGCGGCGCGCAGCTCGCGGGCATTCTCCTCATCGAGCACCGCCGGCGGCACGACATCCGAGGTGCGCTCGGCGTCGAACCCGTTCGCGTAGTGCGCAAGCATCTCGAGCTCCGCGTCGCGCGAGGGGTACGGCACCTTGATCTTGAGCAGAAAGCGATCGAGCTGTGCCTCGGGGAGCGGGTACGTGCCCTCGTACTCGACCGGGTTCTGCGTCGCGAACACCGCGAAGAGCGGACCGAGCGAGCGGGCCTCGCCATCGACCGTCACCTGTCGCTCCTGCATCGCCTCGAGCAGTGCAGCCTGCGTCTTCGCCGGCGCGCGGTTGATCTCGTCGGCGAGGAGCAGATCGGTGAACACGGGACCGGGACGGAACTCCGAGGTGCGCCCGCCGTCGCGGAGCACGTTGATCCCGGTGATGTCCGACGGCATGAGATCCGGCGTGAACTGCACGCGCCCGAAGCGCGCGCCGAGCGCACCGGAAAGCACGCGAACGAGCATGGTCTTCGCGGTGCCGGGCACGCCCTCGAGCAACGCGTGTCCGCGCGCGAGATAGACGACGAGCGCTTCGTCGATCGCGCTCTCCTGCCCGACGACGCGTCGGGCAACCTCGTCGCGCACACGCTGCATGGCGTCGGCGATCTGCTCTGCTGTCATCATGAGGCGAGTGTCCTGTCGATGTGGTTGATGGCGAGCCCCACGGCGAGGAACGCATCGGGTGTGAGCGGACGCTGCGTGGCGTCACGCACGAGCTCCACGTCGCCGGCGAGCTCGGGGTGCCGCGTGCGCACGGCGTCCAGAAATGCATCGTCGCTCGCGCCGGCGCGCGCACCGAACCCGTGGCGGCGGCGGAGGCCGCGCAGGAGACGGCGCGACGCCGTGCGCGTGGCGCGTACCTGCTCGTACGCCTGCGCCAATGCCTCGGCGTGCTCGATGGGTGATCGGCGCTCGACGCGCGACCGTGGCGACGGTGGAATGGCGCGAATGCCGAGCGCCGCGAGAAGGATGAGCCCCGCGACGATCGCCTGCGTGACCATTCGCCCGGGCGGCGTATCGATGAGCGCATGGCCGACGGCGCGCCGGAGACTGCCGTGGTCGCCGTAGCCGTGATGGTACTCGTCGAACACGAGCGTCGCACCCGGGCGTCGCGTGAGCCACTCGATGAGCCGCGTGTCGAAGAC
>DASSNR010000403.1:0-2673 GCA_035687925.1 Gemmatimonadaceae bacterium
CACGACCTCTTCGATCCGGGTGATGCGCGCTCGCGAGCTGTTCTGGAGGAGTTGGGGTGCGATCCGCGCTACGTGCAGCTCACGCGGGTGCAGGAGTGCTTCCGCGCTCGGCTCACACCGAAGCCGTGGCGGTGCAGGAGCGCGTTGCCCCCCGGCCGGTATCCACGTGAGGATCCGGCCGTGCAGGCCCGCTTCGAGAAGTGGGAAGTCCGGTACCGGGCCGCCTGCGAGCCGTTCGCCACCTGTCGCTTCGTGGCCGAAGTGGGATCGGGGACGACGACGCGCGATGTGGAGAGTGTCGTCGAGCTACATGATCGGGAGACTCGCGCCGGGTCCAACCTGCCGCTCGCCTGAGGCGGATCGCCCAGGGGTCGGTCCGGGTTTCCGAAGAAGCAGCACTCCCCTTCCGCCGAATCCGTGGGCGGCGGTAGACGCAAGCACGCATTGTGCTCGCACTAGCTGCCGCGCCGCGCTTTTGCGCTGCTGCCCCTCGTGAAGCACTGAGCGCCACCATCACGGAGAGTCGCATGGCGCACGCTCATCGCGCCGCACGCTTGGGTCTCGTTCTCCTCGTGGCCGCCGGCAGTGCAGCTGCTCAGGAGCACCCGTCCGCCGATTCCGCGTCGCTGGGGACGGTGCATCTCGCGACCTCGTGCAGCACCGTCGTCGCGCCCGCGTTCGATCGTGGCGTGGCGCTGTTGCACTCCTTCGAGTTCGGCGCGTCGGCTCGCGCGTTTCGTGAGGTGCTCGCGTCCGACTCCACGTGCGCCATGGCGTACTGGGGTCTTGCGCTCGGTGACTGGGGCAACCCGATGGCCGCAGGGAACCGCACCGCCGCACAGCTCCAAGCGGGTCGAAGGGCGTCGGACGCTGCGGCGCGGTTCGGCGCACGGGCGACGGAGCGAGAGCGCGGCTACGTGACCGCCGTGGCGCGACTCTACACCGACTACGAGCGCGTGAGCCAGGCGGCGCGCGTCGCCGCGTACGAGCGCGCGATGGCCGAGCTCGTCGCGCGGCAGCCCGCCGACACCGAGGCGATGATCTTCCACGCGATCGCCCTCGTGGCGTCGGCTCCGCCGACCGATACGTCGTACGCACGCCAGCTCAGGGCGGGCGCTACGCTCGAGGCGCTCTGGAAGGTGCTCCCGAACCACCCGGGCCTCGCGCACTACATCATCCACGCGTACGACTACCCGGCACTGGCGCCGAGAGCCGAAGCGGCGGCGCGGCAGTACGCCCGCATCGCGCCCGCGTCGGCGCACGCGCTGCACATGCCGTCGCACACGTTCACGCGCGTGGGCGAATGGAATGCGTCGGTAGCGACGAACCGTCGTTCGATCGCAGCCGCTCTGCGTAGCGGATCGATCGCCGAGGCGCTGCACGCGTCGGACTACGTCGAGTACGCGCTGCTGCAGATGCGCCGGCTCGGCGATGCGCGCGCGGTGCGCGACTCGCTCCCCTCGCTCGATGCGCGGTTCGATCCGAGCGCCGTCACTGGTGCCGCGCCCGGCTCGGCCGGGCTGTTCGCGCTCGCAGCGATCCCCGCGCGCGACGCGCTCGAGCGGCGCGACTGGACGGCGGCGGCCCGGCTCGCGCCGCGCGCGACATCGTTCCAGTGGACGGAAGCGATGACGTACTTCGCTCGCGCGCTCGGCGCGTCGCACACCGGCGACCTCGCCACCGCAGGGGCGTCGATCGATTCCCTCACCTCGATCGAGAGGCGGCTGCGGGAGGATGGTGAGGGGTACTGGGCGGAGCAGGTCGCCATTCAGCGTTTGGGCGCTCGCGCGTGGCTCGAGCGAGCGAATGGCCGCGACAGCGCGGCGCTCGCCGTGATGCGAGAGGCCGCCGCGCGTGAGGACGCGACCGATAAGTCTGCGGTCACGCCAGGACCGTTGGCCCCCGCGCGCGAGCTGCTCGCCGACATGCTGCTCGAGCTGGGACGACCGACGGAGGCGTTGGCCGAGTACCGCGCCACACTTCGCAGGGAGCCGAATCGCTACCATACGCTCGACGGTGCGTGGCGAGCAGCGGCTGCAGCAGGCGACCACGCCGCAGAGGCGGACTACGCACGCCAGCTGCGAGCGCTCACGAGCGGCTGACCTTCCGCATCGCGAGCTCGGCACGCTGGTCGATCTCACGCACTCCGACCTCGCGCTCGAGATCTTCCTCGCGGCGGACGCGGAGACTGCCGAGCGCCTCCGGGCCGCAGCCGCTGGCTCAAGCGTGGCCACTGGTTGAAGAATCGAGTCACCAGACTACCGTTGTGTTCGAACCATCGGCGTGCGTTTCTCATCCAGCTCGCCGCCGGCGCTCAGGACATTGGCCTTGGCGACTGAGCGGGCTGGCGCTCGTCGTCTTGTTGAGTGGTGGAAACGGAACACGGCGGGAAGGCCGAATCCGAACGACGACACTTGAGGAGAACCGATGAAGTACCGCACGCTGGGCAACTCGGGACTGATGATCTCGCCATTGACGCTTGGGACGATGACGTTCGGGGGAAAGGGTGCCTTCGCCGACACCGGCAACACGCAGGTCGGCGAAGCCCGCGAGCTGGTGGCGATGAGCCGTGACGCCGGCGTGAACCTCTTCGACACCGCCGACGTGTACTCCTGGGGCGCATCGGAACGAATCCTCGGCGAGGCGCTCGGCGACGCCATCGATGATGTCCTG
>DASSNR010000406.1:0-4277 GCA_035687925.1 Gemmatimonadaceae bacterium
CGCTGCGGCCGTGGCCGATGACTCGATCGGTCGCGCCAGCTTCTCAGCGATCGTCCAGATCTCCGCGTCGTCGCGCGGCATCTGGCCGAGCGCATCCAGCCGTGCCGCGAGCGCGGGGTGCGGATCCGCGAAGCCGGAGACCTCGCGCAGAGCACTCGCGAGCCACGCGCCCGCCGACGGGAGGGGGAGCGCGGCAGGCATGGCCTGCACGAGCCCCACGAACGCCGCGCGTGGCGGCGTAGGCTCCTCGACGATGCGCGCGGTGACGCCCGGCCACACGACGTCGCTCGAGTACCGCGACCGGAGCGCGATCGCGATGAGCGCGGTGCCGGCGGTCGTACTCCCCGCCGTCGTCGCCGAAATGCGATCCGCTTCGAGCTCGTGATGGCGTGCCAGCACGAACGAGTACGCGCTGAAGAATGGCCCATACCACTCCACGAACCGGTTGACGAGCAGCGCGCCGAGCGCCGAGCGCCGTTGATGGATCGAGGTGACCACCTGATCCCACGTCCCGCGCACACGATAGATCCAGTTGCTGAAGCGCGCATGGGCGCCGGAGAGGTGCCCGAACTCGTGCGCGAGCACCGCCCGGAACTGTTCCGGTGTGAGCGCGGCAAGCAGCGGCAGGCCGAGCACGAGATAGTTGCGGTACCACCCGAAGATGCCGAGCCGCGGCACCTGCGAGACGCCGGCATTCAGCGCGTCGGTGACGATCACGCGATGCGGAGCCGGCGCCTTGGCTGCGCGCCGGACGTCGTCGATCTCGTCGAAGAGAGCCGGTGCATCGGCGCGCCGGAGCTCGCGTCCCTTGGGTGGTGCGACCTTCACCCACAGCGCGCGCCCGAGCGCCACCACCAGCGCGAGCACGGGGAGCGCGATCTTCACCACCAGTGCGGTGAGGTACGCGGTGGCGAGCCCCCACACGAGCAGCACGAGGAGCGCGATCAGGAACAGCATGAGCCCCAGGACGTACGCGTAGCCCAGGACGGCGAGCGCACCGACGCGCAGCCGATACGCCTCGGGATGCGCCGCGGCCACCGACTCGAGGCGTGATACCAGGGCGGCGTATTCGTCGTGGGTCATGTGCGGCGGTCAATGGTGGGGAGACTTCAGGGATGCGTCGCGGCCGAGCGGAGCGGTGAAGCGGTTCGATCGATCAGGCGCTCAATCATGCGGCGAACGCGTGCGGCCGTCCAGCGCCATCTGGCCCGAACCGCACCCCGCGCCCATTATTGATCGACGCTGTCGTCACCCCTCGATTCAGGACCCTCCGCATGCACTCCCGACATTTCTCGCTCTGCGCCGCCCTCGGCGCGTTCCTCATCATCGCCCCAGCATCGCGCGCGCAGCAGCGCGTCCTCACCACCGCCGACTACGATCGCGCGGCGAAGATGCTTTCCTTCAACGTCAACCCGCTCGTGATCGGCGGGCGCGTGGATGCCACCTGGCTCCCCGACGATCGCTTCTACTATCGGAACGAGACCGCCAGCGGCTCCGAGTGGCTCATCGTCGATCCGGCGAAGAAGTCGCGCCATCCGCTCTTCAATGCGGCCAACATGGCGCAGGCACTCACGCGTGCCGGCGCGGGCACGATCGACGCGAACGACATCCCCGCGCAGCGCGCCGAGCTCTCGGATGACGGCACGCACGTCGTGCTCGACATCGGCCGCAAGCGGTGGAACTGCGACGTGCAGGGTCGCGCGTGCGCCGTGGACACGACGCCCGAGCGGCCGAGGCCCGGCCGCTTCGCGCGCGGCGGCCCGCCGGAGATTCCGTCACCCGACGGGAAGCTCGTCGCGTTCATTCGCGACTGGAACCTCTGGGTGCGCGACGTCGCCACGGGGAAGGAGACGCAGCTCACGACGGACGGCGTGGAGAACTACGGCTACGCCACCGACAACGCGGGGTGGGTGCACAGCGATCGCCCCGTGCTCCTCTGGTCCCCCGACTCGAAGAAGATCGCCACGCAGCAGCAGGACGACCGCAACGTCGGCGACATGTACGTCGTCGAGACGCGCGTGGGGCATCCGAAGCTCGACGCGTGGAAGTACCCGCTGCCGGGCGACAGCATCGTCTCGATGATCCACCGCGTGATCATCGACGTCCCCACGCGCACGGTGGTCCGGCTGCAGATGCCGCCCGACTATCACCGCGCGATGCTCGGCGACAACCTCAGCATGGACGATCTGATCTGGAGTCCCGACGGCTCGAAGCTCGCCTTCGTGAGCACGTCGCGCGATCACAAACACGAGACGGTGCACATCGCCGACGCGAACACCGGTGCGGTGCACACGATCTTCGAGGAGAGCTCGCCCACACAGTTCGAGTCGGTGGCCGGGTGGCGCGTGCTCTGGAAGCTGAACCAGATCGTCTGGTCGTCCGAACGCAACAACTGGGCGGAGCTGTACGCGTACGATCTCAACACCGGCAAGCTGCTGCACCCGATCACCACGGGCGAAGGGCCCGTCGATGGGATCGAGCGCGTGGACGAACAGAACCGCACGCTCGTCGTGCAGGCGCGCGGCCGCGAGCAGGGCGAGAATCCGTACTACCGTCACTTCTACAGCGTGCACCTCGACGGGACGCACTGGGCGCCGCTCACGCCCGAGAGCGGCGACCACTCGATCGACCTCTCGCCCGACGGCCGCTACTTCATCGACACGTACTCCACGCCTGTCGTGCCGCCGACCGTCGTGCTGCGCGATGCCAAGGGGCGCGTCGTGATGCCGCTCGCGAAGGCCGACATCTCGAAGCTGCTCGCGTCGGGGTGGAAGCCGCCGATCCAGTTCACGGTGAAGGGGCGCGACGGCAAGACGGATCTCTACGGCTTGATGTTCCGTCCCACGAACTTCGATTCGACGAAAAAGTATCCAATTATCAATAATCCGTACCCCGGCCCGCAGGCGGGGAGCGTGGGCTCGCGCAGCTTCTCGGCCGCGCGCGGCGATCACCAGGCGCTGGCCGAGCTCGGCTTCATCGTGATCACGGTGGACGGGATGGGGACGCCGAACCGGTCGAAGAGCTTCCACGACACGTACTACGGCGCGATGGGACGCGACAACACGCTCCCCGATCAGGTGGGCGCCATGAAGCAGCTCGCCCAGCGCTACCCGTGGATCGATATCACGCGCGCCGGGATCTACGGCCACTCGGGCGGCGGCTTCATCACCGCCGACGCGATGTTCCGCTATCCCGACTTCTTCAAGGTGGGGATCGCCGAGTCGGGGAACCACGACCAGCGCGAGTACGAGGACGACTGGGGCGAGCGGTATCAGGGGTTGCTCGTGCGCAACGCCGACGGCACCGACAACTACGACGCCGAGGCGAACGAGAACATCGCGAAGAACCTGAAGGGCCACCTGCTCCTCGCCCACGGCTCGATCGATGACAACGTCCCGCCGTACAACACGCACCTCGTGGCCGAGGCGCTCATCAAGGCGAACAAGGACTTCGACGAGCTGATCATCCCGAACGTGCACCACGGCTACGCCGCGGCGTCGAACTACATGATGCGCCGCCGGTGGGACTACTTCGTGCGCTACCTGCTCGGCGCCGAGCCGCCGAAGGAGTACGAGATCGCGACGCCGGCGCGGGGACGGTCGGCGGCGAACGAGTAAGGCAGAGAGCAGAAAGCAGAGAGTAGAAAGCAGAAAGCAGAAGGCAGAGAGCAGAAAGGAGAAACGGCCCCGGGGCGAGTGCTCACCCCCGAGGCCGTTCCTGCTTTCTGCTTTCTACTCTCTGTTTTGTACTCTCTGCCGTTCAGCTCTTCGCCGTCTCCAGCCCCTTCACGACATCGGCCAGCGCCTTCACGCGCTTCGTGTCGGTCGCGGTCTTGGCGTCGTTGTCGAGCTCGGAGGCCAGCTTCTGGAGTGCGGTCTCGCGCTGGGCGCCCTTCGCCTTCTCGGCGTTGTCCAGCTCGCTCGCGATCGCGGACGTGCGGTCCTTCGGGAGTCCGTTGTCACGCACCAGCTGATCGAGGTAGGCGCGTGCCACCGGGAAGGCGGCGGGCCACACGATCTGCGGCTGGCTCTGCGGGTTGAGCACGGCGAAGTGGACGAGCGCCGCGGCGTCGATCTCGTTCTGCGTGAGGTCGGCGGTCGGCGTCAGCTTGAAGACGTCGAGCCCGCGCGCGATCTCCGAGCCGTAGATGTAGCCGTTGTAGTAGTAGCCGTTCCAGTAGCCGCCGATCACCATCTTCGTCGAGTCGATCGGGCCGCGGTCGAAGTAGGCGATCTCTTTCGGGTGCGCCGGGTCGGTCCAATCGAATACCGAGGTGC
>DASSNR010000407.1:0-2985 GCA_035687925.1 Gemmatimonadaceae bacterium
CCCGTCGCCCGATTCGACGCCGTGGCACACGATGAACGTGGAGTCGGCGACGTATCACGGTGTCGAGCTCGCGGCCGACGTCCCCGACTTCCTCGGCGCTGACTGGACGGTGCGCGCCTCGGGGCTCACGTTCGATGCTGCCGGCGCGACGGGGTACGTCGGGAAGTACGCGTTGCGCCCGCTCACGCGCTCGATCAGCCTCACGGTGAGCGCGCCGGTACTGCCGAGCACGCGCGTCTCGCTCGACGTGCGGCATGCGCGCCGTGCGGGCGAGGCGTCGTACGTCGAAGCCGACGCGCGGCTCGCGCACGAGTGGGGGCACGCGTCCGTGCAGCTCGATCTGCTCAACCTCACGGACGCGGACTATCTCGACGCGTCGGCCGAGCCGGTGGCGGGGCGCGCAGTGTACCTCGGCGTCGGGTGGCACGTGGCGCGCTGAGCGCCGGCGCGCGGACGATCGAGGAACATGAGCGCGTGCGCCGCGCGTTCAGTGTATACGAGCGTCGTGCTCGGCGATCACGAGGAGGACTGCATGGAGCTCACTGGCATCCATCATCTCACGGCCATCTCGGCCGCGATCCGCGACAATCATCGCTTCTACACGCAGACGCTCGGGATGCGGCTCGTGAAGCGCTCGGTGAATCAGGACGACGTCCGCGCGTACCACCTGTTCTACTCCGACGCGAAGGGGAGCCCGGGCACCGACCTCACCTTCTTCGACTGGGCGATGCCGCGCGAGCGGCGGGGGACGCACGCGATCACGCGCACGCATCTGCGCGTCGCGGGGCGCGAGTCGCTCGAGTGGTGGCGCGAGCATCTGCGCGAGCGCGGCGTGGGCGCGAGCGAGATCGCGGAGCGTGACAACCGGCTCGTGCTCGATCTCGAGGATCCGGAGGGGCAACGGCTCACGCTGGTGAGCGATGAGGGCGTAGGCGCCGCATTCCCGTGGGAGCGAAGCCCCTTGCCCGCCGAGCATCAGGTGCGCGGGCTCGGGCCGATCATGCTGAGCGTCCCCGAGCTACGCCCGACCGACCGCATGCTCCAGGGTGTGCTCAACATGCGTCCCGTGCGCGAGTATCCGCATCCGGAGAACCCGAAGCACACGGTGCACGTGTACGAGATGGGCGAAGGTGGCGCGCATGCGGAGCTGCACGTCGCCGTGCAGCGCGATTTGCCGCACGCGCGGCATGGGGCGGGCGGCGTGCATCACGTCGCCTTCCGCACGCCGACGTTCGACGAGCACGCGGCGTGGGTCGAGCGCTTCGCGACGCTCGGGATTCCCAACAGCGGGCTCGTGGACCGGTACTACTTCCGGAGTCTCTACTTCAGGGAGCCGAACGGGATCCTGTTCGAAATCGCGTCGGACGAGCCGGGGTTCGCGGTGGATGAGGACGAGGCGACGCTCGGCGAGAAGCTCGTGCTGCCGCCGTTTCTCGAGGCGCGAAGAGCGGAGATCGTGGCGAAGTTGCAGCCGATCGAGTAAGTCATGGGGGAGCGGTTCGTCACTCACCACTCCTCCCATCGAACAGTGATCCATCAGTCTCGACATCCCGCCCGTGTCGCGACCGCACTCGCGGTCGTGTTCGTTGCGCTCGTCTGTGCGCGGCCGGTGGACGCGCAATCCCGTACTCGTGTCTCGACGCACGACTCCACCTCCGCGTCCGCGCTCGCCACCGGCCTCCGCATCGCCGAGCGCTACCACGTCGCCGCGATCACCACGCGCCGCTTCGACCACGACGCGTTCTGGCGTGCGGTTGCGCCGTCGCTGAAATCGCCGGTCTTCCACACGGAGCAGGTTGGCCGCTCGATGCTCGGCCGCTCGATCAACGCGGTGACGTTCGGCGAGGGGAAGACGACCGTGCTCCTCTGGTCGCAGATGCACGGCGACGAGTCGACGGCGACGATGGCGCTCGCGGACATCTTCCGCTTCCTCGCCGAGGCGCCGAACGATCCACTGCGCGAGCGGCTCCGGCAGCGGCTCACGATCGTGTTCGTCCCGATGCTCAATCCCGATGGCGCCGAGCTCTTTCAGCGGGAGAATGCGGCGGGGATCGACATCAACCGCGATGCGCGGCGGCTCGCGACGCCGGAGGCGCGCACACTCAAGGCGCTGCGCGATCGCATTCATCCCGCGTTCGGCTTCAACCTGCACGATCAGAACGCGCGTACGACGGCGGGTGTGCACGGAACGCAGGCGGCGATCGCGCTCGAGGCGCCGGCGTACGATGACGCCGGCGACTACAACGACGTGCGCACGCGCGCTCGGCTCGTGGCGGCGTCGGTCGCGCAGATTCTCACGCCGGAGATTCCGGGGCGCATCGCGAAGTACGACGAGTCGTTCAACCGGCGCGCGTTCGGCGACAACATGCAGAAGTGGGGGACGAGCACCATCCTCATCGAGAGCGGCGGGCTGCCGAACGATCCGCAGAAGCAGCGGCTCCGTGCAATCAACGTCGCCGCGATCCTCGGCGCGCTCGACGCGATTGCCACGGGGCGGTACGCGGACGCCGATCCGCAGGCATACAATCGGCTGCCGTCCAATCACAGCGGGGCGAGCGACCTGCTCATCCTCGGCGGCCAGCTCGCGCTCCCCGGGCAGCCGCCGATGCGCGCCGATGTGGCGATCAACTATCGCGACGCGATCGCGCGCACGGGACCGTACATCCGCGATGTGGGCGATCTGCAGGAGGCGACGGCGATCGATACGGTGGATGCGACGGGGCTCTTCATCCATCCGGCGCCGGCGTCGCTCACCGCGGGGAACGGCGGGAGCTGGCTGCGCATCGGGGCGCCGGTGGTGTTCACGCTGCGAAAGGGGGCGGATAGTCCGAGCGCAGTAGTGCGGATGATCGGGACGGGGGAGGTAGGGCAGGGGCAGCGCTGATGTGAAGCGGCGCGCGGTGCACAGCATCCATGTGCACCGCGCGCCTTTCCGCTGTGGGGCGGGGATTGCTACTTCTTCGTCGCGCCGCTCTTCGTCGTCAC
>DASSNR010000212.1:0-3523 GCA_035687925.1 Gemmatimonadaceae bacterium
GACGCGGTCCTGGGTCGTCCTCGGAGTCCTCGCCCTCGCCGCCTGCACTAGCGACAACCGCACGGTGCTCACGGTCTACTCGCCGCACGGGAAGGATCTGCTCACACACTACGAGCAGGCGTTCGAGCAGGCGCATCCCAACGTCGATGTGCAATGGGTGGACATGGGGTCGCAGGAGGTGCTCGACCGGCTGCGCGCGGAGAAGGCGAATCCGCAGGCGGACGTGTGGTTCGGCGCGCCGGCGGTGATCTTCGAGCGCGGCGCGAGTGAGGGGCTGCTCGAGCCGTACACGCCGACATGGGCCAACGCGGTGCCGGCGGAGGACAAGGACGCGAAGAATCTCTGGTACGGCACCTATCTCACGCCCGAGGTGATCGCCTACAACAGTCAGGCGTTGAGCGCGGCGGAGGCGCCCAAGGATTGGGATGACGTGCTCGATCCCAGGTGGAAGGGGAAGGTGATCATCCGCGATCCGATCGGGAGCGGCACCATGCGCATGATCTTCGGCGCGATGATCGTACGCGGGATCCAGCAGACCGGTGATACGGCGTGGGGGATGAACTGGCTGCGTCGCCTGAGCGCAAACACGAAGACGTACACGCTCGACCCGACCATCCTCTATCAGAAGCTCGGCCGGCAGGAAGGGCTGATCACGCTCTGGGACATGCCCGACATCGCGATGCTGAAGCAGCGGACCGGCATCCCGGTCGCGTACGTCATCCCGAAGAGCGGCACGCCGCTCCTCGTGGATGCGATCGCGATCGTGCATGGGACGAAGCATCCCGAGATCGCGAAGGAGTTCTACGAGTTCGTGACGACGCCGAAGGCGCTGATCGCGGCCGCCGACAGCTTCCAGCGCATCCCGGCGCGCACGGACATTCCGATCGACTCGCTCCCTCGATGGATTCGCGAGGCGAAGACGCAGATCACCCCCATGCCCCTCGACCGCCCGCTCCTTGCGCAGCATCTCGATGAGTGGATGCGGTACTGGGATTCGCACATCCGGAACCGGTGATGCGGGACTCGGAACGGCTGGGACTCGGGACTCGGGACTCGGGAACTGCCTCGAGGGAGAGGGCGGCCTCTCCACGAGCCGTTCCGAGTCCCGAGTCCCGAGTCCCGAGTCCCGCGCTGTCACTCCAGGGCCTCACCCGCCGCTTCGGCTCGCAGATGGCGGTGGATCACGTGTCGCTCGACGTGGCGCGCGGCGAGCTGCTCGCGCTCATCGGCGCGTCGGGGTCGGGGAAGACGACGACGCTCCGGATGATCGCGGGGTACGAGTTCCCCGACGAGGGACGCGTGCTGCTCACGGGGGACGACGGCGTGCAGCGCGACATCACGTCGCTCCCGCCGCAGAAGCGGAACTTCGGGATGGTGTTCCAACACTACGCGCTTTTCCCGCACATGACCGTCGGGGAGAACGTCGCGTTCGGCCTCGAGGCGCGCGGCATCTCGAAGCGGGAGCGCGCCGAGCGTGCGGAGCAGGCGTTGGCGGCAACGGGACTCGGCGGCGCGGCGGGGCGGCCGGTGCAATCACTTTCCGGTGGCGAGCAGCAGCGCGTGGCGCTCGCCCGGGCGATCGTCATCGAGCCGCAGGTGCTGCTCCTCGATGAGCCGCTGTCGAATCTCGACTACGCACTGCGCCAGGCGATGCATGCGGAGCTGCGCGCGACGCTCCAGCGATTCGGTGTGACGGTGGTGTTCGTCACGCACGATCAGGAGGACGCATTCGCCGTCGCCGATCGCGTCGCGCTGCTCGCGCGCGGACGATTGCTACAGGTGGGGAGTCCGGAGGATCTGTACGACCGTCCCGCATCGCGCGACGTGGCCGAGTTCATCGGACGCGCGACACTCGTCCCCGCGCGCTTCGATGGGCAGTGCGCGGCAATCCGCATCGGCGATACGGAGCGGTGCGTGCGCGCCGTCGCGCCGGCCAATGCACCGACGCCGCGCGATGTCCTGGCGGTGCTGCGCCCCGACGCGCTCGCCATCGCGTCGCCCGAGGCGAGCGACGCCTGGCCCGGGATGGTGACCGGCCGCCGCTTCGCCGGTGCGCTCGTCGCGTACCGTGTGCGACTGAGCGACGCCATCGAGGTCGAGGTGTTCAGCCACGACCGCGGCGTGCACGAGGGCGACCGCGTTGCGCTCCGCGTCACGCGGGAGCCGGTGGCGGTGGTGTGATGCGGGACGCGGGACTCGGGACTCGGGACTCGGGACTGGGGACTGGGGACTCGGAAACTGTCTCGGGGGAGAGGGCTCCTTCGCCACGAGCCGTTCCGAGTCCCGAGTCCCGAGTCCCGCGTCCCGGCCGTCCCGCATCCCGCACCTGGCTCCTCGCGCTCCCCGTCCTCGCGCTCCTCACCTGGGCGGTCATCTACCCGAACGTCTCGGTCATCGTCGGAAGCTTCGCGAAGGGGCTCGGGTTGTGGCACGAGTTCGTGCAGAGTCCGGCGGATCGTGAGGCGCTCGTCAACACGATCATCATCGCCGTCGGGTCGGTCATCTCGGCGACGGCGGTCGGATTGCCGCTCGCGTTTCTGCTCACGCGCGTCGAGTTCCGTGGACGCCGAATCCTGAGCGCGGTCGCGACGCTCCCCGCTGCGCTCCCACCGCTCGTCGGCGTCATCGCATTTCTGTTCCTGTATGGCGAGAGCGGTGTCGTGACGCGCGCGGTGCAGGATGTCCTCGGGCTCGATCATGCGCCGTGGACGCTGAACGGGCTCGGCGCGATCATCTTCGTGCACGCGTACACGATGTATGTGTACGTCTTCCTCTTCGTCTCGGCCGCGCTCGAGCGATTCGACACCTCGCTCGAGGAGGCGGCGTCGGGGCTCGGCGCATCGCGGCCGCGCACGCTCTGGCGCGTCACGCTCCCGATGCTCACGCCGTCGCTGCTCGGCGCGATGCTCCTCGTCTTCATGAGCGCCATGGGGAGCTTCTCGGCGCCGTACATCTTCGGCGGTGGGATCCGCGTGCTGTCCACGCAGATCGTGGCGTCGAAGCTCAATGGCTCGATCGGGATGGCGTACGTCGAGACGACGGTGCTCGCGGTGAGCGCGCTCATCGCGCTCGGCTTGCTGCGCTGGTTCGAGCGGCGCCGGCAGTACACGATGGCGGCGCGCGGCGGCGGCACGCGGCGCATCGTGCTCCGCTCGCCGATGTGGCGCGTGCTCGCGCCGGTGTTCGCCGTGGCGCTCGTCGTGCTCCTCGTCCTCCCGCACGCCATGGTGATCCTCGTGTCGTTTGCGAAGGACGGCGCGTGGACGACCCAGGTGCTCCCGCCGCAGTACACGCTCGAGAACTTTCGCCGGCTCGCGACCGAAAGTCAGCTCTGGGTGCCGATCCGCAACAGCGTGACGATGACGATCATCGCGACGGCGGCCGACATCGTCGTCTGCTTCTTCGCCGCGTACCTCATCGTGCTCCGCCGCTTTACGGGACGACGACTGCTGCGCATGCTCGTCGCGCTCCCGTGGGCGATCCCCGCGACGGCGATCGCGTTGGGGCTCGCGGCGACCTTCGA
>DASSNR010000408.1:0-11183 GCA_035687925.1 Gemmatimonadaceae bacterium
GCCGTCAACATCGGGCTCGCGAACGAGCTCGCGCTGCTGTGCCGCGCGCTCGACCTCGACGTCTGGGAAGTCATCGACGCCGCCGCGACCAAGCCGTTCGGGTTCATGCCGTTCTATCCGGGGCCCGGGCTCGGCGGCCTCGGGCGAGCTCACCGGGACGAGCGTATCGATGAACTGCGCGTAGACGCGGACCGCGAGATCGGTGCACTGCTCGGTGATGCCGCCGACGACCTTCGGCGTGTTCTTCGTATGCCACTTCGCGTTGCCGGGGTCGACGCGCTCGGGGGAGAAGCAGAGGAAGAAGTCCTTGCCCACCGTGAAGCCGCGTGCCTCGAAGCTCGGGAGCATCAGCTCGCGCGTCGTGCCGGGATACGTCGTCGACTCGAGCACGACGAGCTGGCCCGGCCGCAGCGCCTGCGCCACCGCCTCGGTGGCCGAGACGACGAACGACATGTCCGGATCCTTCGTCTTGCCCAGCGGTGTGGGGACGCAGATCGAGATGACATCACACTCGGCGAGGCGCGTCATGTCGAGCGTCGCCTCCAGACGGCCGTTCGCGCGCAGCGCAGCGACGTCGGCCGGCGTTACATCCTTGATGTGGCTCTCGCCATTGTTGATGAGTCGAGCGACCCGCTCAGACTTCTCGAACCCCACGACCTTGAGCCCCACCTTCCCCATCTCGACGGCGAGCGGCAGGCCGACGTACCCGAGGCCGACGACACCACACACGATCTCTCGACGATCGATCTTCTTCGACAGCGCTTCGTAGCTGCTCATGGATTCTACGGTACCAGGAAGTGGCGCGTCGCGGTCCACGAGGACAGCGGGATCGCGCATCGCGCGACCTGCTTCGACCTCGGACCGGTAACCTCGCCGGTCAGTTGCCAGTCTACATCCGTTGGGAGTGGTCGCGGGTGCGCCGCGGATGTCGAGCGGCGTGCTGCCACTCGATGGCCTCGTCGCGGCCCGCCTCCGCGCGTCGGACGTCCCGCGCATGGAGACGATTCAAACACTTGAAGTTAACGGCCGTCCGGTGAGCCTTCAAGCAAAACGATATCCCCTCCCCCTCGCACCCGCGACGTTAGCAGCACTCGTGCCGTGCGGACACGGCGCCGGATGCCCACTCGGCGTGGACGTGCCGGGCATCGCGAGCGCCATCCGCAAGGGTGATCTCGCGCGAGCGTATCAGCTCGCGCGCGGTCCGAACCCGTTCGCGAGCAGCTGCGGGAGCGGCTGCCACGCGCCGTGCGAGACGGCCTGCCGCAGGCGGCACGCGGGTGCGCCGGTCGCGATTGCAGCGCTGGAGATGCATGCGGCGTCGAGTGACGCACCGGAGTTGCTCGCGGCACCAGGTCCGTGCACCAGCGCGCACGACGTGCGGTCGGTTGCGGGGCTCATCGGCACGAGCGTGGACGCCGGGATGCCCGCGCCGCGCTCGGGGAAGCGCGTCGCCATCATCGGCGCCGGAGTGACCGGGCTGGCCTGCGCGCACGATCTCGCGCTCCTCGGCCACGACTGCACCATCTTCGACGCGTCCGAGGAACCCGGCGGCCTGCTCACGCACGTGATCCCCGCGTTTCGCTTTCCGGTGGACAGCGTGCGCGCGGAGTGCGCCGCGATCCTCGCGCGCGGAGCGACGTACCATCGACACACGCGCATCGAGCGCGCGGACGGCGTGCGCGCGCTTCTGCACGAAGGGTTCGATGCGGTGTTCGTCGCGATCGGCGCCTCCGAGGCGCGCGGCCCGGTCGTCGAGCAGCAAGTGCACCATGCGGCCGTGTTCGACGCGATGGACGTGCTCACGTCCGACGTGTCGCCTGCGGGCTCGGTCGTCGTCATCGGCGACGGCGACCTCGCGCTCGACGCGGCGCACACGCTCGTGCGACGCACGCATGCGATCGGCGATGCTGAGGGCGCGCGTCTCCCCTCCGCCACCGTGCACCTCGTGCACGCGGCCGAGCTCGACGACACGCCCTTCGCGCTCCCGATGCTCGCGGCCGCGCTCGCCGACGGCGTCGCGCTGCATCCCGGCTGGCGGCCGCGTCGTCTCCTCACGGAAGGCGACGCCGGCGCCGTACCGGGGATCGAGGTCACGCGCGACGGCGGAGAGATCACAAAAGTGATCCCCTGCGATCAACTCGTCGTCGCGGCGGCACGCGTGCCGGCGGCGAGCGTGCTCGATGAGCTGCTCGCCTGTACGCCGACCGGGCTCATTGCCACCGACCCGGAGACGCTGCAGACGTCGATCCCCGGGGTGTGGGCCGGAGGCGCGTGCGCGTTCGGGCATCGTTCGATCGCGCACGCAGTCGCGGATGGGAAGCGCGCCGCATGGCAGATGCACGGGGCGCTCACCGGCGTGCGTGTGCGCGTGGAGCTCGCGTCCGCATGGGTGGAGGTGAACGATCGCGAGCGGGAGCACACTCGGCGTGCGCTGGCGACGACGCGTGCCATCCCTGATCGAGCGGGTGCCGCACAACACGACGGTGACGGCGACCCGACCGCGTCACACGCCGACGAGATGGCACGCCAGGCGGCGCGCTGCTACGACTGCACCGTGCTCCCTGTCGTCGATGAGACGTGCACGCACTGCGGCAACTGCGTCATGGTCTGTCCCGTCGATGCGTTCACGCTCGCCCCCGGGGTCGATGGGCAGCCCGAGCTGCGTTTCGACGAGGAGCCATGCACACGCTGCGGGTTGTGCGTCGAGCGGTGCCCCGAGGGCGCAATCGCGATGGTGCGTGCCGTGTGGGAGGAGCGGCTCGTGGCCGAGCGCGTCAAGCGATCTCGACGCCGAGCCGTCTGAGTCGTCCGATCGACGCCTCATCCAAGCGGGCGAGCAGCACGAGGTCGGTTCCGTCGCTGCGCTGCTCGAGCACTTCGCCCGATCGGTGCACCTCCGCGAGCGTCTTGCCATCGCTCGCCGGGATGCGCACCTCCGTCACCACCTGCGTCTCGCGCGCAGCCGCGAGCAACGCACGACGGAGCGGCTCGAGCCCGCCCTCGGTCACTGCGGAGACGAACACCGAATTCGGCAGCATGTTCGCCACACGCGCCTGCAGCGCCAGAAGCGTCGCGTGCTCCAACCGATCGATCTTGTTGAACACGTGCAGCACGCGCTTCTCCTGCGCGCCGAGCTCGGCGAGCACCTGATCCACCACGCGCCGATGCTCCTCCCACACAGGGTGGCCCGCATCGATGACGTGCAGCAGCAGGTCTGCCTCGCTCACCTCTTCCAGCGTTGCGCGGAACGACGCGACGAGATCGTGGGGCAGCTTGCGGATGAAACCAACGGTATCGGTGAGGAGAATGCAGCTCCCATCGTCGAGCCGCACTTCGCGCGTGAGCGGGTCGAGCGTGGCGAACAGCCGGTCCTCGACGAACACATCGCCCGCCTCGGCTACCGAGCGCAGGATCGATGACTTGCCCGCGTTCGTATACCCGACGAGCGCGGCACGAAACAGCCCGCGTCGTCCTTGACGCTGCACCACGCGCGCACGCTGCACGTCGCCCAGACGCGCTTTCAGGAGCTTGATGCGCTGATTGATCAACCGGCGGTCCGTCTCGAGCTGCGTTTCACCAGGGCCGCGCATCCCGATGCCGCCGCGGAACTTCTCGAGGTGCGTCCACATGCGCGTCAGTCGCGGCAGGAGATACTCGAGCTGCGCGAGCTCCACCTGCATCTTCGCTTCACTCGTCCGCGCACGCGTGGCGAAAATGTCGAGGATGAGCTCGGCGCGGTCCATGACGCGCGTGTTCAGCGCCTGCTCGATGTTGCGCCCCTGCGCGGGGCTCAGCTCGTCGTCGAAGATCGCGAGCGATGCCTCGGTGCTCTGAATCTGCTCGCGCAATTCGTCGAGCTTCCCCTTGCCCAGGTACGTCGCGGGGTTCGGCCGATCGAGAAATTGCGTGAGTTCACCGACGATGACTGCGCCCGCCGTGTCGGCGAGCTCCGCCAGCTCCTCGAGATGCTCGTCGAGCTGGTGGCGCGCCCCAGCCGCCTTGCGCGGCGCGCCGACAAGAATCGCGCGCTCGACGGGCGGGGCGAGTGAGATGGTAGGACGGGAAATGGGTATGGCCTCCTTGAGGTGAGATTCGACGATGTTGTGAGTCATGGGTGATGGGTCGTGAGCTCCGCGCGGTCAGCGTATCCGGCTTCGCATTCACTCACGACCCATGACCCACAACTCAAGACGCTAATTCGATCCGTGCAGCGTCGAGACGCGTCCACGGTGGTCGTACGGGAGATTCATCGCGCCGAAGGGTGAGCCGACGCTGAGCGTGCCGAGCACGCGGTACTGCACCGTGCCGGTGTTGATCAGCTGACGCCCTGCCTCGCCGACGCCGGACCAGGTGAAGTCCAGCGGCAGGCGGATCGACGTCGTGTCCTTGCTATTGACGACGAAGCTGGAGTCTGCGGTGCCTTCGCCGAACGGGATCGAGTCGAGCATGAGCTTGTACGTCAACCGAGTGGCGTCCAGGCGGAAGCCGTTCGGGTTGTACACGTTCAGGACGATATCGAGCGAGCCGCCATTCAATCCCACACCGTTGAGGCGCAGCGTTTTGACAGACACCTCGGGGTCTGTGAACGTGCTCCGCCCGAACGTCGCGCACCCGATTCCGGCGGCCAGTGCCAGCGCCGCGACGAGCATCCCCACCTTGCGCATTGGTCCTCCAGACAGTTGATCGCGTCCGCCCTACTCGTCAGTCGATGAGCGCTTCTGCTTGAGCTCCGCCCACCATGCGAGCCGCTTGGCGATGTCCTTCTCGAAGCCGAAGGGACCGGGCTCGTACAGGGTGAGCGGCCGGAGGCGCTCCGGCAGGTACTCCTGCGGGATGTATGCCTCGGGGGCGTTGTGCGCATACTGATACCCCCGGCCATAGCCCAGTTCCTTCATCAGCGCGGTGGGGGCGTTGCGAATGTGGTGCGGCACCGGCTCGGCGGGGCTCTCGCGCGCCGCATCCATGGCGGCATCGAGCGCGCGCTTGACACTGTTCGACTTGGGCGCCGTCGCGAGGTAGATCGTCATCTCCGTGAGCGGGAGATACCCCTCCGGCGCGCCGAGCATGTGGTAGGCGTCGCGCGCCGCGACGGCCATGCGCAGCGCCTGCGGATCGGCGAGCCCGATGTCCTCTGCCGCCATTGCGATCGCGCGCCGGAAGAGCGTCATCGGATCCTCGCCGCCCTCGATCATGCGCGCCATCCAGTACAGCGCGCCCTGGGGATCGCTTCCGCGCAGCGACTTGTGGTACGCCGACAGAAGGTTGAAATGCTCCTCGCCACTCTTGTCATGCCGCGCGAAGCGCAGCTGCATCGCCTCACGTGCGACATCGACCGTGATGCGTCCGCCACGACCGACGTGCTGCGCGGCCGCCTCGAGCACAGTGAGCGCCCGACGCGCGTCGCCATCCGCTTCCTCGGCGATGAGATCGAGTGCGTCCGCATCGACATCGAGCGCCATCTCGCCGAGCCCCCGCTCCGAATCGGCGAGCGCGCGCTGCATGACGCCGCGCACGTCGCCTGCGGTGAGCGGCTGCAGGACGAACACGCGGCTGCGCGAGAGCAAGGCGCCGTTGATCTCGAACGACGGGTTCTCGGTGGTCGCGCCGATGAGCGTGACCGTTCCGCGCTCGACGTGCGGAAGAAATGCGTCCTGTTGCGCCTTGTTCAAGCGATGGATCTCATCCACGAAGAGGATGGTCCCGCGCCCCACCGTCGCGAGCCGCTCCTCGGCCTCGGCCACGATCTCGCGCACGCGCGGCACCCCTTCCGTGACCGCGGAGAACGGCACGAACTCGCGGTCCGCGTAGTGCGCGATCACGAGCGCGAGCGAAGTCTTCCCCGAGCCCGGCGGCCCCCAGAAGATCATCGAGCCGACGGTGCCGTGCTCGATCGCCTCGCGCAGTGATTTCCCTGGCGCGAGCAGATGGGACTGACCCGCCACCTCATCGAGGTCGCGAGGCCGCATCCGTGCCGCGAGTGGACGGGACGACTCGGGTGCCGCGAACAGCGACGGGTCCTGCGCGGCAGGCGGTGATCGGCGGCGTGGCTTGGCCATAGCCGAAGACCTCAGGTGGACGCCGGCGTCAGGCGCAGCGTCTCCGCCACCTTCGCGATGGCGTCGACGAGCTCCGGCGCCGACGGGAATTCATGTCGCTTGAGCTTCCAGCTTTTCGCCCGCAACGTCTCGCGCTCCTCGAGCCCCTTCCCTTGCAGGATGTACAGCCACCGATCCGTGCGCGCGTAGATGAACAGCTCGATCACCGCGTTGAGCGTCACCTGATCTTCGCGTGTGAAGATCGAGATCTCGACGCCGCCGAACGTGGCGAGCAGCGGTTTGACGCGCGCGAGGACGTCACGCACGTCGGGGAGCGCGAGCCCTTCGCCGTGCCAGCGGCGCCCGGTGCGCGCATCGTCGATGGCGATGTCGACGGCCGGCGGCATGTGCTCCGCCAACGCCAGAAAGAGATCGACCGTGCGTTCGGCATTCGCGACGACGTGCGCCGTGTGGTAGCCGTCCTCTTCGGCGAACGAGAAGCCATCGACCGACGTGCGGAATCGGCGCCAGATGGACGTTTCGGGTTGGCGGGCACGGAAGAACATCGGATCAGGGCTCCTGCTGCAACTCAGCGTAGATGGTGAGCGCCAACGCGATGAGCTGATCGCGCGTGTTGCGCGCGGGACTCTCGATCACGAGGTCGAGCAAGCGATCGAGCACGCGGCCGAGGAGCGGGCCCGGTGGAATGCCCGCCCTGCGGAGGTCGTCTCCATCCACGGCAAGATCGCTCAGCTCGATGGGATCGTGAAAGGCGATCCGCAGCGCACCCCGATAGAGCGACGCGACGCGGCCGGCGGCCGGCGCCGCAATCTGCGCCTCGCGCATGGCGCACCAGCGCGCCGCGCCAACGCGCAGCACCGACGCGGTGTATGTGCGTCCTATCGTGCCGACCCAGCGCCGCACGACGGCATCGTTCGGGGGCGTCGGCGCGGCGAGCGCTGCAGTGATCGCGTCTCCCACCGCTCGCCAGCGCTCCAGCACGCTCGTGATCCACGCCACGTCACGATTCGAAAATCGAAGCGCGCGCAGTGCCCGCTCCACCTCACGCGGCGCGAGCTCCGAGAACAACACCGTGAAGCGATTGATCACGCGGTGCGCGTGCTTCTCCCGCAGTGGGCGCGGAATCGCGTCCACCGCGGAGAGGGTGAGCGCAGACACGCTCGCGAGTGACGGCACCACGGCCGCGAACGCCCCGCTCTCTCGCCACAACGACAGCGCAGTGCTCGGCCGCTCCACCTGCTGCATCGTCTTCTCGAGCTCCTGCTTCACGCGCTCGGGCGACAGCCGTCCGAGATACGATGCGCTGTCCACGATCGCGCGCCACGTGGCATCCTCGATGCGAAAGCCGAAGCGCGCCGCAAATCGGAGTGCGCGCAATGCACGCAGTCGATCTTCGCGCATTCGCTCGGCCGCGACGCCCACCGCGCGCACCACGCCGCGCTGTAAATCCGCGCGCCCACTGAACGGATCGCGGAGGTCGTGCGTGGTCGGCGAGTACGCGATCGCGTTGATGGTGAAGTCGCGCCGAGCGAGATCATCATCCAGCGACGCACCGAACTCCACGACCGCGTGCCGGCCATCCGTCTGCACGTCGCGGCGGAAGGTGGTGACTTCGTGCATCGTGCCCTGCGAGTCGAGCACGCCGATGGTGCCGAACTCCACGCCCACGGGGATCGTCCTGCGAAAGAGTGCGCGCACCTGCGGCGGCGTCGCGGCGGTGGCCAGGTCCCAATCGAGGTGCGCATGTCCCAGCAGCGCGTCGCGGACCGCACCGCCAACGCACCACGTTTCGAACCCCGAGCGCTCGAGCGTCCGCGCAATGCGGACGACGGGCTCGGGCACGCGAAGGTTCAGCCGGTCACCCACACAGCACGCTCCCTCCGTTCACATTCAGGATCTCACCCGTGACGTGGCGCGCGAGGTCCGAACAGAGGAACACGACCGGGCCGGCGATGTCGCGTGCCGAGGCGATACGACCGAGGGGGATCGTCGCCGCGATGCGCTCGCGGCCGCCCTCGGCGAACGGCTCGGCGCACATCTCCGTCTCCACCCATCCGGGCGCCACGCTGTTCACCGTGATGTCGCGCGGTGCGAGCTCGACCGCCAGCGACTTCACGAACGAGATCATGGCCCCCTTCGAGGCGGCATAGTCCGCATGGAACGCTTCACCGCGCTGCCCCGCCGTGCTCGAGATGAGCACGATACGCCCGCCCGTCCCCATGCACCGCGCCGCCGCGCGGGTCGTGTAGAACATCGAGGCGAGGTTCTGCAACATCGTGCGCTCCCACCGCGCGTCGTCCATGTCGGTGATCGCCGTCTCCTCGACCGGCCAGATCCCCGCATTCCCGACAAAGAGATCGAGTCCGCCGAACTCCCGCTGCGCGCGTGCGATGAGCGCCTCGGCGCCGTCGGGCGTCGCGATGTCCGCTGCCTGCGCGAACGCGCGCACGCCGCGCGAGGCGATCTGCTTCACGACTTCGGCGGCGTCCGCCTCGCGGCTCCGATAGCCGATGCCGACATCCGCGCCGCACTCCGCGAGGAGCAGCGCCGTCGCCGCGCCGATCCCGCGCGAGCCACCGGTGACGAGCGCCCGTCGTCCGCGCAGCGAGATCATAGCTCCGCCTCCACCGCCTCGCAGATCAGATGCTCGATGCACAGGTGCAGCTCCTGCGCGCGATCCGTGCGATCGGTCGGAATGATGATGTTGTGATCGGCGAGCGCGCGAAGCCGCCCGCCGTCGCGCGCGGAAAACGCCAGCACGGGGATCCCCTTCGCCCGCGCCGCCTCCGCCGCGCGCAGCACGTTCGGCGAATTGCCGCTCGTCGAATGGATGACGAGCAGATCGCCGGACTTCGCCAGCGCCTCCACCTGTCGCGCGAAGACTTCGTCGAAGCCCAGGTCGTTCCCAGCGGCGGTGAGCAGCGACGTGTCCGTCGTCAGCGCGACCGCCGGATACGCGCGCCGGTTGCGCATGTAACGGACGACGTACTCCGTCGCCACGTGCTGCGCATCCGCCGCACTCCCGCCGTTGCCGCAGAAGAACAGCGTCCCGCCGCTCCGAACGGTACGGCGCACGAGCTCGGCCGCGCGCTCGATGTCGGGTCCGAGCGTGTCGGCTGCGCGCCGCGCCGTATCGGCCAGCTCGCGAAGTGCGCGGGTGAGCGAATCGGTCATCGAGATCCGAAGAACAGCTCGCGCAGCCTGCCGAGCATGCCGGGCTCGACGCGCGGTGTGGGCGGAACGGAGATGAGTGGCTGATTCGCGAGCAGACGCTCGGCGTTCGTGTGCGTGAGCAATTGCGCTTGCTCCTCCGCGCCGATCTCGACGAGCCATTCGCGCGCGGCATTGAGCGAGCGACTGTCGCCATGATTGTCGCTCGCGATGCAGTCCGCCAGCCCTTCCTCGAGGAGCGAGCGCGCAAGGCGGCACATGGGTGCGTTGCCGAAGAGCATGGCGGCATCCACCTGAATGACGGCGCCGACGCTCCGCCACTCGTCCACACGCTCGACCGTGCACCGGTGATAGCGCTCGGGATGCGCGAGCACCGGCACCACGCCGCTCATGCGAATGCGCAGCAGCTCGCGCTCGGCACCCGGCGGCACATGCATGCGCGGGAATTCCACGAGCGCCGCCGTGGAGCCGCCGAGATGCAGGTGCCCCGGGCGGAGATCGACGCCCGGCAGGTCGAGCATGATCTCCCACCCGAGCTTGAGCGCCGGCTTCGGGGGCGCGGCCTCGACGAGCGTCGTGAAGATGTCCGCGTAGACGTCCGCCGGCACGCGCGGCGCGTCGCTTGCCCGCAGATGCGGCGTGCACACGAGCACATCGACGCCGTGCTGCCCGAAGCGCTCCAGCACGGGGACCGACGCTTCGACCGAGGGCGAGCCATCATCGACCCCGGGAAGCAGGTGCGAGTGGATGTCGATCACGCGCGGGCAGCGAGTGCGAGCTCGCGCACGCCGCGCAAGCCGGTGTCCTCGAAGAGCGTGCCGACGACCACGTAATCCGCGCCGGCATCGCGCGCGGCGCGCACCGCATCGGCACTGCGCACGCCGCCGCCGATGAAGAGGGGCGCCGCCGTCACGCTGCGCGCCGCGCGCACCAGCGAGTGATCGATCGCACGCGTCGCGCCGCTCCCCGCGTCCAGGTAGACAGCGCGCATCCCGATGAGCATCGCCGCACGCACGTGCGCCGCGACGAGTTCGGGCTTGTCCGAAGGGAGCGGTCGTGTCTGACTCACCGCCTCCACCGATGTCACGCGGCCACCGTCGATCAGACAGTACGCGGTGCTGATGACCTCGATCTCCGGATGACACTCGAAGAACGGCACTGCGCGCACGTGCTCCTCGATCAGGTACTGCGCATTCCGCCCCGACACGAGCGAGAGGAAGAGCGCCGCATCGGTGCCCGACACGAGCTGCGACGCGGTAGCCGGAAACTGGATGAGCGGGAGCTCGGGTGCCGCCTGCTTCACCGCGCGCACGATCGCCGTACTGTGTTCCGTCCCGCCGAAGCTCGTCCCCAGCATCATCGCCGCCACACCGGCGTCCGCGGCCCGGCGCGCGAGCGCGTCCGCGGCCTCCTCGCTCGTGCGTCCCGGATCGATCAGGACGACGAGCCCGCCCGCACGCGACAACACATCGCCGGCGCTCACGCGATCGCTCCCGCGCCGAGGCGAGCGATTCGAAGCATCGCGACCTCGGTGCATCGTGCAAGGGTGTCGGGCTCGTCGCTCGCCGCCTCGAATGCGTACGTCACGAGCGCGTCGGCTGCGAGCAGATCGAGCGCACGGGCGCGCCCGCGCGATTCATCGGCCAGCAGGTGTCGAAGAATGTCCTCGGCGGCCGTCAGACAGTGCTCGCACGCGGCCGTAGCCTCCACCTGCGCCCAGGGACGCAATGCCGCGTGCAGCCGTGCATGGAGCCTGGGAGGTGCCGGTGGAGTCCGCGAGTCCAGCCACTCGGCGATCGTCATGCCGCGGTGCCGAGTGCGGCCCGGACGATGTCGGGCGCCTTGGCCATCGCGTCGGGGATCCGCGCCGCGTCCGGAATCCCGGCCTGCGCCATGTGTGGCTTGCCGCCGCCGCGCCCGCCCGCCGCCGCCGCGATCTCCTTGATGATCTGGTCC
>DASSNR010000411.1:0-17319 GCA_035687925.1 Gemmatimonadaceae bacterium
GCGATCGCGTCGTCCCACGTGCGCGCGATGCCGCCCGCCGCCACCTGCAAGCCGATCCGTCGCATGGCCTGCGCGAACAGCTCGCGGTCCTCGGCTAGCGCGATCGCCCGCGCGTCGGCGCCAATCAGCTCGACGTCGTACTTCGCGAGTACGCCGCGCTCCGTGAGCGCCATGGCGACGTTGAGCGCCGTCTGCCCGCCCATCGTGGGGAGCACGGCGTCGGGTCGCTCGCGCGCGATCACCTGCTCCACCACCTCGGGCGTCACGGGCTCGATATACGTGCGGAAGGCGAACTCGGGATCGGTCATGATCGTCGCCGGATTGGAGTTGACGAGGACGACCTCGTATCCCTCCTCGCGCAGCGCCTTGATCGCCTGCGTCCCCGAGTAGTCGAACTCCGCGGCCTGTCCGATCACGATGGGACCGGAACCGATCAGCAGGATGCGATGAATGTCAGTGCGTCGTGGCACGGATCAGATCTTCGATGATGGTGTCGAGTGAGAGCGTGGCCCCCCACCCGGTTGCCGCACAGAGCTTGCCCGGGTCGCCGATCGACACCGGGACATCCACGGGCCGCACGAGTGCCGGGTCGCTCTGCAATTTCGCATCGACGCCGGTAAGAGCAAGCACGCGCTGGGCCACGGTCGCAACGTCCACGCCGCGCCCGCTGGCCACGTTGTAGCTCTCCCCGGGCGTGCCGCGCTCGGCGAGGAGCACATACGCCCGAGCGACATCGGCCACGTGGAGGAAATCGCGCACCGGCGTCGTGTTGCCGAGCACGAGGGACTGCTCCCACGCGCCGCGGAGCGCGAGCGCGCGCTTCACGAGCGCGGGGAGGAGAAAATGGTCGGCCTGCCCCGCCCCGCTGTGGTTGAACGATCGCGTCGTGATGACGCGCACGCCGTCACTCCTGAACGCTTCCAGTGCGACGACCTCCTGCGCCGCCTTCGACGCAGCATACACGGAGAGCGGCCGCTGCTCGGCCTGCTCGTCGAGCGGTATTTCGGCGGCCTCGTGCCGGCCATACTGCTCCCCACTGCCGACGACCAGCACCACGGGATCGAGCGTCCCGGCTTTTCGCCGAGCGCGCACATCTGCGAGGAGCCGCGCCGCCGCAACGACGTTGACATCGAGCGCGGCGCCCGGATCGGCGTTGGCCGCCGGGACGAACGCCACGCCGGCCAGGTGGAAGATCGTGTCGGGGCGGATTTCGTCGAGCATCCGCGCGATGTCCGACGGTTGCCGCACGTCGGCGCCGATCCATCGCACGCTGCGGCGCTCGTCCAGCGACAACGCCCCGTTGGGCACCACGTCGCCGAACACCGTTCCGCTCACCTGCCAGCCTTGGTGCAAGAGCTCCCGGCACAGCCATTGGCCGACGAAGCCAGCCGCGCCGGTCACGAGGGCGCGTGTCATCTATCGACGCGCACCGTGTCTCGCGAGATCGGCGTCGACCATCTTCTCGATGAGCTGCTGGAACGACATCCTCGGATGCCACCCCAGCTCGCGCTTGGCCTTGCTCGGATCCGCCACCAGCAGATCGACCTCTGCGGGACGGAAGAACTTCTGGTCCTGCACGACGTGGTCACGGTAATCGAGCCCCACGGCTCCGAATGCGATCTCGCACAGCTGCCGCACGGACCACGTCTGCCCGGTCCCGATCACGTAGTCCTCGGGTGTGTCGTGCTGCAGCATGCGCCACATCGCGTCGACGTAGTCGCCCGCGAACCCCCAGTCGCGCCGCGCGTCGAGATTCCCGAGGTGCAGCTCCTTCTGCAACCCCAGCTTGATGCGCGCCACACCGTCGGTGACCTTCCGCGTCACGAACTCCAGCCCACGTCGCGGACTCTCGTGGTTGAAGAGAATCCCCGACACCGCGAACAGTCCGTAGCTCTCGCGGTAGTTGACGGTGATCCAGTGCCCGTAGACCTTCGCCACGCCGTAGGGTGAGCGCGGGTAGAACGGCGTCGTCTCGCACTGCGGCGACTCGACTACCTTGCCGAACATCTCGCTCGAGCTCGCCTGGTAGACGCGCGCCTTGGGCGCGGCCTTCCGCACCGCCTCCAGGACGCGGGTCACGCCGAGCGCGGTGAACTCACCCGTGAGCACCGGCTGCGTCCACGACGTCTGCACGAAGCTCTGTGCGGCGAGGTTGTACACTTCGTCCGGCTTGCACACCGCCATCGCCTCGACGAGCGAGTGCTGATCGAGCAGGTCGGCCGAGACGAGCTCGATGCGATCGACGAGGTGCGCGATCCGCTCGTACGGCGTCGTCGAGCTGCGTCGTACAATGCCGACGACCCGATACCCCTTGTCCAGCAGCAGCTCCGCGAGATAGGAGCCGTCCTGTCCCGTGATTCCGGTAATGAGTGCGGTAGGCATGAGAAAATCAGTCGTCGGTCGTCAGTCGTCGGTCGTCCTGACGACTAAAGGAAAGGGGAGCCCCGATGAGCTCCCCTTCCAGGCAATCGAAAGACAAGCGCCTGCCGTCACGCGACCTGCCGGCCTCGCGGCGCGCGCTGGATCTTCCCCGCCTTCAAGCACCGCGTGCAGACGCGGATGCGCGTGATCTTGCCGTCGACCACGATCCGGGCCACCTGCAGGTTCGGCTTCCAGACGCGGCGCGTGCGGTTGTTGGCGTGCGAAACGTTGTTCCCGAAGGCCACCGTCTTCCCGCACACGTAGCACGATTTGCTCGCCATGGTTACTCCTGAATCAGCTCGATGCGCGCCATCTCCGCCCCGTCACCCTTGCGGTGCCCGGTCTTGAGAATGCGCGTATAGCCGCCGTTGCGCGAGGCGAACTTCGGACCGATCTCCTGGAACAGCTTGTCGGCCGTCTCACGCTTGTGAATGTGCCGGCCGGCCAGCCGCCGCGTATGCAGCGTGCCCGCCTTCGCCTTCGTGATCAGCTTCTCGACGAACGGACGCAGCTCCTTCGCTTTGGCTTCCGTCGTCTCGATCGCGCCGTGCTCGATGAGAGAGGAGGCCAGATTGCGCATGAGCGCGAGCTTCTGTTCGCTGGTGCGGCGCAGCTGACGCCCCGCCTTTCTGTGACGCATCGGTCTTACTCCTCTTCTTCTTCCGGCGCTTGGGCCGCGGCTCGGCTCGGCGGGGTCCCCCAATCGGTCACCCGTACGCCGTCCGGCGACTCCTCGTACCGCATCCCGAAATTCAACCCTTCGCGCTCGAGGAGATCGGCGATCTCCTGCAGCGACTTCTTCCCGAAATTCTTGACCTGCAACATCTGCCCCTCGGTCTGCCGCACCAGATCGCCCAGTGTGCGGATGTCCGAGTTCTTGAGCGAGTTCACGGAGCGAACCGAGAGCTCGAGCTCATCGATCGGCGTCTTGAACAGCTGCTGCAACCGCTGCCCATCCACCGAGTGGTCGCCGTTCGGCTGCGACAGCGCCAGCGAGTGCGAGCCGAAGTTGGCGAAGAACTGGAAGTGCGCCTGCGCCAGCGCGGCCGCATAGCTCACCGCCTCTTCCGGCGTGATCGTCCCGTTGGTCTCGACCGTGAGCAGCAACCGATCGTAGTCCGTGCGCTGACCGACACGCGTCTCGGCCACGGCGAAGTTCGCCCGGCGCACTGGATTGTAGATCGAATCGATCCGCACCATGTCGACCGGCAGCCCCTTCTCGATCGGATGCTGGTCGGCCTCGATGTAGCCGCGCCCCTTGTTCACATACAGATCGATCGAGATGTCGCGATCGTCCTGCAGCGTGAAGAGATGATGCTGCGGATTCACCACGCGGAGCACGCTCGATTCCTGAATGTCGGCGGCGGTCACCGGGCCGCTCTCCGACTTGCGGATCCGGACGATCGTGTCGTCGACATCGTCGGCCAGCACGAGTGACAACGTTTTCAGGTTCCCGATGATCTGGTGCACATCCTCGACGACGCCGGGGATGGTCTGGTGCTCGTGCACGACGCCGTCAATGTGGAAGCCCCAGACAGCCGCCCCGCGGAGCGACGAGAGCAGCATGCGCCGCATCGCGTTGCCCAGCGTATGTCCGAAGCCGCGCTCCAGCGGCTGCACCCGAAACTCGGCGAGATTCGGATTGTCCTCCCGCTTCGCCGCCTCAACCAGCTGCGGGCGTACGAGCCCGCTCAGATCGATTGCCGTAGCCATTGACACACCTCAATTGGTCCAACCGGAGCCGTGCCCCGGCGACGCCTCACCCCGCCCCTAACGCGCGGTGAGCTCGTGTGGGAGTTAGGGTCCCGACCCGGCGGCAGGTTCGCCGCCGTCGTCAGTCGTCAGCTCTCAGTCGTCAGCCAGCAGTGGTCAGTGCTCCCCGAAGCCCTCCGAGGCTGTCACTGACGACCGACGACTGACGGCCAACGACTGCCCTTCTTACTTGCTATAAAGCTCTACAATCAACTGCTCCTGCGCCGCGATCGGAATGTCCGGGCGGCTGGGACGCTCGAGCATGCGGCCGCTGAACGTCTCGCGATCCACAGCGATCCAGGAGAGCGACACACCGCGAGCCGCCTGATCCATCGCGGCGAGCACCGATGCCTGCTCACGGGCTGCGGGACGCACGCGCACCTCGGCACCGGGGCGCACGAGATAGCTCGGGATGTCCACCTGCTTGCCATCCACCTCGATGTGGCGATGGCGGATGAGCTGCCGCGCCGCCTTACGGCTGGGCGCGAATCCCATGCGGTAGACAATGTTGTCGAGTCGGCTCTCGAGCGCGGCGAGCAGGTTGTGTCCGGTGACGCCAGGGAGCGTGGTCACGCGCTGGAACGTGTTGCGGAACTGCCGCTCGCTCACTCCGTAGATGCGCTTCACCTTCTGCTTCTCACGGAGCTGCTTGGCGTACTCGGACGACTTGCGGCGGCGGGCCGTGGCCTGACCGTGCTGGCCAGGGGCGTACGGACGACGCTCCACGGGACACTTCTCGGTGAAGCACTTCGTCCCCTTGAGGAACAGCTTCGTCCCCTCGCGACGGCACTGCCGGCAACTCGGGCCTGTGTAACGCACGGCTCAGACCCTCCGCCGCTTCGGTGGGCGGCAACCGTTGTGCGGGATCGGCGTCACGTCCTTGATCGAGCGCACCTGCAGGCCAGCGGCCGAGAGCGCCTGGATCGCGGACTCGCGCCCGCTCCCCGGGCCCTGCACGCGGACGTGCACGCGCTTCATCCCAAGGGAGAGCGCTTCGCGAGCGCACCCTTCAGCCGCGACCGTGGCCGCGAACGGGGTCGACTTCTTCGAGCCCTTGAATCCTGCCTTCCCTGCGGACGACCAGGCCACCGCGTTGCCGTGCATGTCGGTGATCGTGATCGTCGTGTTGTTGAAGGTCGCGCTCACGTGCGCGACGCCTTCCGCGTCCACCGTGCGCTTCTTCTTCGACGCGCTAGTCTTTGCCGTTGCCATGAAACCCTAAGTGAGATGTACCGCGTTACTTCGTGACTTTCTTCTTGCCGGCGATCGCGCGACGCGGCCCCTTCTTGGTCCGCGCGTTCGTGTGCGTCCGCTGCCCCCGCACCGGGAGCCCGCGACGGTGACGAATCCCGCGATACGACCCGATGTCCATCAGTCGCTTGATGTTCATCGAGATTTCCGTCCGCAGCGCGCCCTCCACGCGGTAGTCGCGCTCGATCGCCTGACGCAGACGGTTCACGTCCGCATCGGAGAGGTCACGAATGCGGAGGTCCGGATTCACGCCCGTGTCCGCGATGATCTTGCGCGCGACCGCACGGCCGATACCGTAGATGTACGTCAGGCCGATCTCGACCTTCTTGTCACGCGGGAGATCGATGCCAGCAATACGTGCCATGGTTTACCCCTGACGCTGTTTATGCTTCGGATTGCGCTTACAAATGATGCGCGTCACGCCGTTCCGCTTGATCACCTTGCAATGCTCACAGATCGGCTTCACGCTGCTGCGGACTTTCACAGGCGCTCCAGGTAAAAATTCCAATCAAGTCATAAAGCATAACGTGTTGCGCCACTTGCTGCAAGGGGCGCTGGGCCATCGCGCGCGCAACGCCAGCCAACTATTATGCGCGGTCGCCAAACGGGAACTCGCTCCCCCCTTCCCGACTTCCCTCATGCGCGCTCGCGGATCGTCCATCGTGCTCACGCTCGATCACCGCCGCCACCTTCGGTTCCGCTCCGACGCCCATGGCCACGACACGCGCTGACCTGCAGGAGAGCCTGCCGGACCCCGCCAGACGGTTGCTCGATGCCCGCCGCGACCGGGCAGAGCGCATGCTCAACAGCGTACGCGGCGGTGTCCTCCTGCTCCTGGCTTCGGCGGCGCTCGCGTACGCGCCCAGCCTGCCGCGGGCGCTCATCCGCGCCAACATGGCCGTGCTCATCCCGGTGCTCGTGTGGACGGCCGTGCAGTACCTCCTCTTCTATCGCGCGCCCGCGCTCCCGGATTGGCTCTCGGTCGTCAACCCGCTGGTCGACATCACGGCCGTCACGGCGATCATGGGGGCGTATGGGGTGGCGGAGTCCGCAGCGCTCGCGCTCAAGAGCCCCATGTTTCTCGCCTACTTCGTGATCCTGGCGGCGCGCCCGATCGCCTCGTCGACACGAAAGGCGGCAGCCGTGGCGGTGCTCGTCGTCGTCGAATATGCGGCGTTGAGCGTATTCCTGATCGAATCCGGACGCGCGGTGCTCGCTGCGACCCCGATCGCCGCGAGTGCGGGCTCGGCGGTATCGCCGCTCGACGAAGCGGCCAAGTTGCTCTTCCTCGTGGTCGGGGGCGCCATTGCCATCTACGCGACGTCCTGGCACGAGCGACTCGCGCTGAGCTACTACCGCGAGTCGCACGAGCGCGAGCAGATGGAGGTGCGTCTCGCCCAGGCCAAGCTCGAGAGCCTCAAGCTCCAGCTGCATCCGCATTTCCTCTTCAACACGCTCAACACGATTACCGCGCTCATCACCACCGACCCGCCAGCCGCGGAGCGCGTCGTGTCCGGACTGAGCGAGCTGCTCCGCATCTCCCTGTACAACGCCGGAGAGCAGGAGGTACCGCTGGAGCGCGAGCTCGAGCTGCTCGAGCCCTACCTCGCCATTCAACAGATCCGCTTTCAGGATCGACTCGCGGTCGCGATGACGGTGGCTCCCGAGACGCGGCGCGCACTCGTGCCCAACCTCATCCTGCAACCGCTCGTGGAGAACGCGATCCGGCACGGGATCGCACCGCGCGCCGCCGCCGGCCTCGTCCAGATCCACGCGCGGCGCGAGGACGGCATGCTCCACCTGCGTGTGGCGGACAACGGCGTGGGGCCGAGTGCATCGGGCGGGCGGTGGCCCGCGGAAGGCGTGGGGCTCGGCAACACGCGAGCGCGCCTGCAGTACCTGTACGGAGATCGACATCGCTTCGAGCTCGACGGAAGTCCGCAGGGCGGCTTCTCCGTCGGCATCACCATCCCCTTCCATCTCGCGCCGGACGAATCCGCCGGCGCGGAGGACGCTTCCTGATGCCCGCGCTTCGTGCACTCATCGTCGATGACGAACCGCTCGCCCGCCGTCATCTCCGGACGCTGCTCGCATCCGACCCCGACGTCGATGTGATCGGCGAGTGCGGCAATGGGCTGGACGCCGTCGCCGCGATCCAGACCAGTACGCCCGATCTCGTCTTCCTCGACGTGCAGATGCCTGAGCTCGACGGCTTCGGGGTGGTGCAGGCGCTCGACCCGCAGCACATGCCCGTGCTCATCTTCATCACGGCGCACGACGAGTATGCGCTCAACGCATTCCGGGTTCATGCGCTCGACTACCTCCTCAAGCCGGTCGATCGCACCCGTTTCCACGAAACGCTCACGCGCGCCAAGACGCTCGTGCGGAGTGGGCGCGGCCGAGAGGATGGTGATCAGCTCCTCGCGCTGCTCGAGCGCCTCGCCGCACGGCAGCAGCAGGTCGAGCGCCTCGCCGTCAAAGTTCAGGGGAAGATCATCTTCCTCAGAGTCCAGGAAATCGATTGGATCGAGGCTGTGGACAACCACGTCCGCATCCACGTGGGATCCCAGGTTCATCTCGTGCGCGACACGATGACGAGGCTCGAGGCACGATTGCCCGCCGCGAAGTTCCTTCGCATTCATCGCTCGACGATCGTGAATACGGGGCGGATCAAGGAGCTCCAGCCCTGGTTCCAGGGTGATTATGTCATCATCCTCGCCGACGGGACGCAGCTGACCTCGAGCCGGAGCTATCGCGGGAATCTGCAACGGTTCCTCAGGCGCTCCTCGTGAGTGCACGCGCGATGCGGCTCACCCCGCCGCTGAGGTAATTCGCCCCAGACGACTGGGCGTTGGCCACAAATTCGTTTCTGGCGCCGTGCGCCGTCCGTAGCTTGCGCGCACGTTCGCGTCCGGCCGTCTGCCGAGTGCAACGATGCGGCCGTGCTCTGTCGATGAGCACGGTGCCGCCCCAGAACCGATAGCAGGGAGCAGTCGATGCGGCGATGGCTGTCCATGGCCGTTCTGATCGCCGGGCTCGCGGCCCAACAGGCCGCCGCCCAGTGCCGGCCACCGGCCAACAGCAACGAAGCGAAGCTGCTGGCGTTTTACGAAGACCCGCTCGCGTTCTCGCTTGCCACGCAGCCCGAGATTGTCCCGGCAGGGTCGGTCCGTATCGGCGCCGAGCTCTCGCCGATTCCTACGCCCGATCCTAGCCTCGAGCAGACAAGTGACTGCTTCACCAGCAAGACGGAGCACACGCGGCTCGCGCCCGTGTTTGCGCGACCGCGTGTCAGCGTCGGCTTGCCGGCGGGCTTCGTTGTAGAGGCGAGTTACCTGCCGCCCGTCACGATTGCTGATGCGCAGCCCGACCTGGGAAGCATGGCGCTCTCGCGCTCGCAGCTGCTCCCCATTCGGCCGGCTGGCGTTCCGCTGCTGCTCACGCTTCGCGCTCATGCGACGATCGGCCGGGTGCGCGGCTCGATCACCTGCGCGGCGTCTTCACTGCAACTGAGCGATCCGAATCAGCCGTGCTACGGCGCAAACCCGTCGCGCGACACGTTCAAGCCGAACATGTTCGGCGCAGAGGGCGCGCTCGGCACATCTGTGGACCACGGAGTGATCGGACTATATGCGGGAGGTGGCGTGACGTGGCTGCGTCCGCGCTTCCAGGTGGGGTTCACCGATGGACAGGGGATCCGGGACAACACCCAAATCCTCGTGAACCTCACGCGCGCCACGGCGTTCGGCGGCCTCACCTGGCATCTGCCGCACGCGCTCGATCTGTCGGGACAGGTCTACGCCGTCCCCGCAGACGTGGTGACGTGGCGTCTGGGCGCTGGCTGGCGCATCAGGTAGCGGGCGATGCACACAGTCGTATCGACGCGCGCGCCGCGTTCACGAATCGCGGTGGTGGTGCGCGTCCTCGTCGCCGCGCTGTTCATCGGGGCGGGCGTATTGAAGCTTGCTGGAGTGCCCTCGATGGTCAGCGTGTTCGCCGTCGTCGGTGCAGGACAATGGCTGCGGTACGCGGTCGGTATCACCGAGCTCGTCTGCGCCGTGCTGCTTCTCACACCGCATTTCGTCAGCATTGCTGCCGTGCTGCTCAGCGGCATCATGCTCGGCGCCACCGCGACGCAGCTCGCGATCGGCACGCCGATTCGCGTGCTCTCGATCGGCCGTGTGACGATCACGGCGTCGCCCATCGTTCCGGCGATCCTGCTCGTCGTACTCGTCGGCCTCGCGTGGCGCTATCGCTCGGATACCCCGATCATCGGCCGGAATGCGAGGCACCAGGTGGCGCATGCGCGGAAGCCGACCGATCACGAATACGAGCCATCCTGATCGCATTCTCGTGAGCTTATCCGGCGCCGGCCACAGTGTGACGTCCGACGACGGGCGCGTCGACTCAGGCCTGAAGAACGCGAGAACGTTCTGCCATACGTTCAGCAGCGCCGGGACCTACACGTACCACTGCTCGATTCACGGAGCGGCAATGACCGGCACGATTGTCGTGCAATAGTCACGTCGTGCCGAGGGGCCCGCGGCGCTCGCGCAGTTCGTCGTGCACCGCGCTCAGCGCGGCTCGCGGGTCGGGCGCGTTGGTGACAGCGCGACCGAGGACGAGGTAGCTAGCGCCGGCGCGCGCGGCATCGCGCGGAGTGACGACCCGGTGCTGATCGTGCGATGCCCCACCGCGAAGACGAATCCCCGGAACGAGGAGTGAGAGCGCGTCCCCGTACCGCTCGCGCACGGCAGCGGCTTCGTGTCCGCTGCAGACGACGCCCGCGACGCCAGCCGCGCGCGCGACTCCTGAGAGACGAAGCACTTCTGCGAGCACGTCCGGCACATCGCGTCCGAACACGTCTCCGAGCGCGGACGCGTCGAGCGATGTGAGGACCGTGACGGCGAACACCGCGCATCTGTCCCCTGCTCCTTCGACGGCCGCTTCCATCATCGCGCGGCCGCCCGACGCATGCACGGTGAGCAATCGCGCGCCGAGTGCCGCTGCACTCCGCGCAGCACCACGCACCGTGTTGGGGATATCGTGGAACTTGAGATCGAGGAAGACGTCGCTGCCGCGCCCACGAAGCCACTCGACGATGCGCGGGCCTGCCGCGGTGAAGAGCTCGCTCCCCACCTTGTAGAAGTCGCAGTCGTCACCGAGCCGCTCCACGAGCGCCCGGGCCTGAACGAAGGAAGGGACGTCGAGCGCGACGATGACGCGTGGCGTCACCGCGGCCATTCGAGGCTCCCGACGATGTCGTTGAGCGAGGCGATCTGGTGCGCGGTGCACCATCGGAGCAGATCGCGCGCAATCTGACCGGGAAGACGCGGGTTCTTGAGGGCGGCCGTGCCGATCCCGACGAGCGATGCGCCGGCGATCATGTACTGCAGCGCGTCCTGCGCGCTACTGACGCCGCCGACGCCGATGAGCGGCACGTCGACCGCTTGCCGCACGCGCCACGTTGCGAGTACGCCGACGGGAAGGAGCCCGGGACCGCTCACCCCCCCGGTACCGAAGCCGAGTGCCGGGCGCCGGCGCTCGACGTCGACCACGAGACCGGGGATGGTATTGATCAGCGTGAGCGCATTGGCGCCCGCGTCTACCGCGGTGCGTGCGCTCGACGCGATGTCCTGCAGCGTCGGCGAGAGCTTGACCATGAGCGGGCGGCGCGTGGCCGCGCGCGCCTTGCGGACGACATCACCGAGTGCGCGTGGGTCGGCGCAGAACTCGATCCCGCCGGCTTTCACGTTCGGGCAGGAGACATTGAGCTCGTAGCCATCCACCGCGTCCACGTCCTCGAGGCCGGCGACGACGGCTGCATAGTCGTCCACCGTATCGCCGACCACGTTCACCAGGATGCGCGCGTTGCGCACGTGCTCGGCGAGCCAGGGAAGATCGTGGCGGCGCACCTCCTCGAGGCCAGGGTTCGCGAGCCCGACCGCGTTGATCATTCCGCCAGGAAATTCCGCCACACGCGGCGCCGGCGCGCCCGGGCGAGGCTGCAGGCTTACCGCCTTGGTGACGATCCCACCCACCGCCTCCAGGTCCATCACGTCCACCATCTCGCGACCGTACGCGGCGGTGCCGGCAGCGAGTACAAGCGGGTTCTGAAAGCGCAGACCCGCGACGCTCATCGCGAGCGGGCTGGTGATGGGCGTGACAGTCGACTCAGCTGATCTCACGGTGATGCGGCGCCGATGCGCCGTTCGTAGTCGTTCAGGTACTCGATGGTCGCGTCCGCGATCGCGCTCGCGATCGCACGCTGTTTGGACGGCGTCGTGAGAAATCTCGCCTCCTGCGCGTTCGTGCCGAAGCCGATCTCGACAAGCACCGCGGGCATGTACGCGGTGACGAGCACGACGAACCCGGCCTGCTTCACCCCGCGATTCGGTCCAGGCTCGATGGTCGCGAGGTGCCGCTGCACGAGATCCGCCAGTTGACTCGACTCGCGCAGATGCTCGTTCTGCGCCATGTCCTTGATGATGAAGTTGAGCGGATCGTCCTTGTCGGCCGACGCAGCCGTCTCGAAGCGCACGGATGCGTTTTCCATCTGCTCCACGCGCTTCGCGTCTTCCGTCTTCGCTTCGGCGAGGAAGTATGTCTCGAAGCCGCGTGCCTGCTCCGGGTGGCCCCAGTGGAGATTGGCAGCATTCACATGGATCGAGACGAAGACGTCGCCATGATTCTGATTGGCGATGCGCCCGCGATCGGCGAGCGCGATCAGCGTGTCCGTGGTGCGCGTCATGGTGACGGCGACACCGCGCTCGCGCAGCGCGGCCGCGAGCTGCTTGGCAACCGCCAGCGTGATGTCCTTCTCGTAGATGACGTGCTTGCCACCGATCGGGCCGTGCATCCCGTTGTCGGGGCCGCCGTGGCCGGCGTCGACGATCACCCGACGCTGCTGGCGGCGGATGCGCTTCGTAGCGCGCTCGGGGGCCGGTTTTCTCGCAACGATGGCGCTGGCGGGCTTGGGCGGTGGGGAGGCGGGATGGCTCTGTGCGCCAGCCGTCGCCTGCAGCATGAGCAGGAGCGCGGCGATCATCGCACCCGGGCGGCGCGCGCGATCTCGCGCTCGTCCTCGCGACGTCGTTCGTCGGCGCGCTTATCGTGCAGCTTCTTCCCCTTCGCCAGCGCCAGCGTCACCTTCGCAACCCCCCGCTTGAAGTACAGGTCGAGCGGCACGAGCGTGAGTCCCTGACGCTCGACCGCGCCGATGAGCCGACGGATCTCCTTGCGGTGCAGCAGCAGCTTCCGCGTCCGCGTCGGCTCGTGATTGAACTGGTTCCCCTGCTCGTACGGTGAGATGTGCAGGTTGAGCAGAAAGACTTCCCCGTCGTTCACCACGGCATAGCTGTCCGCGAGGTTGGCCTTCCCCTGGCGAAGCGACTTGACTTCGGTGCCGGTGAGGACGAGCCCGGCCTCCCACGTGTCGAGAATATGATACTCGTGACGGGCGCGTCGGTTTCGCGCGACGATCTCGACGGGCGGCGTTTCGGCTGAGGGCATCGGAGATTCGAGAGGAATCTACGCGGGCGGGCACGAGTTCGCGGACGGCGAGCGACGCCGGATGTTCGGTGCTCGCGAGCGCTGCGCGGTGCGTGCCAAGTTAGAGGCGCGTGACGCGCGAAGCAACCGAGGCGTGCGTTGACTTCACCGACGCGGTCGGGTAACTTTTCGCACTCTCGCCGAAGTGGTGGAATTGGTAGACGCGCTGCGTTCAGGGCGCAGTGGGCGTATGCCCGTGGGGGTTCGAGTCCCCCCTTCGGCACTGACAGACGAGGCCCGGAAGGCGCGTGCGTGTGCGCCATCCGGGCCTCGCTGCATCCGCCACAAACGTGCGAAGGGAATCTGCGGGGTGCCCTACCGCAAACCTGGCCGAAGCGCCGAGGGCGCCACGTCCTCCGGCAACGCGGCGACGCCGAAATGCGCACGCAGCGCGCCGTTCGCATCGGCGCGGTAGCGCGCGATCACCTCGCCCGCCTGCTCGAGGAGCGCAGCCGACGCCTGTGCGCGATGTCCAGCGAAGCCGAGCAGTACGCGGCCGAGGCGGGCCGAGGTGCTCTCGCCGGACTCGCGATTGAGCAATGCGTCGCCGTACGCGCGGAGTCGCGCAGTGAACTGCTGCTCGGCGACGCTGCGCTTGTTCGCGGCCACCTGCGGGTCTCGATGGACGGCACGCGTCAGCTCGCTCGCGACGAGCGACGCGGTCTGGTCATCGAGCGCGTCGCGCTGCGCGGCGAGGAGTCCGACGGCGCGGCGTGCGTAGCGGAGCTCCCAGCGGGCGTGGTCCGTGTCACCCTGCGTTGCGTACGCGGCGAGCCAATCGACGTCGTCGCTCGACGGCTCCTCGCACAACACGGCGACGTACGCCGCGGCCCGGGGATCCGTCGACCGGCCGCCGAACCACTCACGCCACCGTGGCACGCGCGTGATCAGCGGTGGGCGTAACGCTCGAGCGAGCCGTCACGGCGCTCATGGCTGCAACACGGGGAGACCGACGCGCTGGCGCACCGACTGCTCGTCATACATGAGGTCGGCGAGGTGCACACTCTCGAGCACGGAATCGATCTTCTGCTGCAGCAAGACCCACACGGGACGGATGCTGCACGCATGCGATGCGGCGCACCGTTCATCGTCGACGGGATGTGACACGCAGTGGAGATCGAACGTCGCGAGCTCGGACGCGCTGATCACGTCGCGCACGGAGATCTCCTCCGGCGCGCGAGCGAGCGTGTAGCCGCCGTGCGCACCGCGCGTGCTGCGCACGATGTCCGCGCGGCGCAGGCGGAGGAGGATCTGCTCCACGTAGTCGGGGGGCAGCTTCTCCTGTGCGGCGATCTCCCGGCCCGTCACCGGCCCGTCGCCCGTTCGCCTCGCCAGATGCAGCGAGCAGATGAGGCCGTACTCGGCCCACGTCGTGATGCGCACACTTGGAGGATAGGCAGAAAGCGAGAGCGGGACAAGAGCGGAAGGGGCTGTGAGCTGTGAGCTTTGGGCTGTGAGCTTGGTCGTGAGCACGGAGATCGAGCACGCCGTTGGCTCACCGCCTGCTCACAACCCACAGCTCAGAGCTCACAGCTCACGGCCCTTCCCACTCCCCGCTTCCCTCCCCTCCGCCCCCGGGACCCCGATCTGCGTCATCCGGCGCAGATCGAGCACGTCGTCGATCTGATCGTCCGGGAGCACGTGCTCGCGCCGCACCAGGTCGCGGATCAGCGTGTTCTCCTTTACCGATTGCTTGCTGATCTCCGCTGCGCGCGCGTAGCCGATCTGCGGCGCGAGCGCAGTCGCCAGGGCGGCGGAGCGCTCCACCCAGTACTCGCACTGCTCGCGGTTGGCCTCGATCCCGCGCACGCACCGCTCGGCGAGCGCGATCGCGGCGTTCGTCAGGATCTGCATCGAGAGCATCACGTTGTAGGCGATCACCGGCATCATCACGTTGAGCTCGAGCTGCCCATGCTCGCCGGCCACCGTGACGCACGTGTCGTTGCCGATCACCTGGAAGCACACCTGGTTCACCATCTCGGCGATCGATGGGTTCACCTTTCCCGGCATGATCGAGCTCCCGGGCTGCACGGCAGGGAGCAGAATTTCATCGAGCCCGGTGCGCGGACCGCTGGCCATGAGGCGCAGGTCGCTCGCGATCTTGCTCAGGTCCACGGCCAAGGTGCGGAGCTGTGCGCTGAATCCCGCGACGTCGCCCATGCTCTGCATGAGCTGGATGCGGTCCGCCCCTTCACGAAGCTCGAGCCCGGTGATCTGACGCAGGTGCTCCACCATCAGCGCAGGGTACTCGGGCTCGACGTTGACGCCGGTTCCCACGGCGCTTCCACCGATCCCCAGATCGCGCAGGAAGTCTGCCGCCTGCTGCACGCGCTTGAGGTTACGCTCGATCGTGATGCCGTACGCGTGAAATTCCTGCCCCAGACGGATGGGCATGGCGTCCTGCAGATGCGTGCGTCCGCTCTTGATGACATCGTCGAACTCGCGCCCTTTCTCGAGGAACGCGTCGCGCAGCGACGTGAATGCATCGACGAGGGGACCGAGCAGCGCGAGCGTGCCCAGGCGAATCGCGGTCGGGATCACGTCGTTGGTGGACTGCGCCATGTTGACGTGATCGTTCGGGTGGACGGGCTTGTATTCCCCGCGCCTGCCCCCGAGGACCTCGTTGGCGCGATTGGCGAGCACCTCGTTCACGTTCATGTTGTGTGAGGTGCCTGCGCCGGCCTGATACACATCGACCACGAACTGGTCGCGATGCTGTCCGGCGAGCACCTCATCGGCCGCGTGGATGATCGCGTCAGCGCGCTTCGCGTCGAGGCGCCCCGTCTCGCGATGCGTCAGCGCCGCGGCCTTCTTGATCCACGTCACGGCAGTGACGAACATCGGGAGCGGACGGAGCCCGCTGATCGGAAAGTTCTGCATCGCGCGAACGGTCTGCACGCCGTACAGCGCGTTCGAGGGGACGGCGAGTGGGCCGAGCGGATCCTTCTCCGTGCGAGTGGCGTCGGACATCTCGTATTCCTGTTCCGGTTTCTAGGCGACGCGCGCGGCGCGCATCCGCGGGCGGACGCACGCGTCGCGGTGACGAATGTGCATCATGACGTGCGACGTCTCAGGGAAACGTCGACTTGGAGACATTGTACTGCGCGACAACGCCGAGCAGCTGTGTCTGCCCTACACCGAGCGTACTGCGCCAGCGATAGCTGTCGACATGACGGAGTCCTGCGGACTTGCTCCAGCCAGAGACGAACTGGCCCGGGATCGTATCCACACCGTCGTCGCGCAACGAGCAGAAGATCTGTTCATCGAGCTCCGACGATCCCTGCGACGCGTACTGCAGCGAAAGGACCACAGCCGAGCTGTCATCACCTGCGGGGCTCCACGTGATCGGGAGCCCCACCTTGTCGTCGGGCATCGTGTCGATCGGGCCGAGTGTATAGGGCTCCGCCGTCTGTCCAGTGAGCGAGGACGGTGGATAGCCATCCGGCGCGCCCGGAATCGTGAACGTCACGACCGAGCCTGGCGTGAGTGGGATGCTGCCCCCACTCGCCAGCACGTACGATATCGTGCCATCCTGCGTCGTCGTGGCCTTGAGGTAGGCGACGGCGCTGTCGGTCTGCATCGTGATGCTGTCACCGGCGTTGAGGTACTGTACGCCGGGCGGGACAATGGGCGCCGTCCCCGCGGTGAACGGGCGGACCTCACAGGTATCAGGCGCAAAGCGGCTGTTCGGAAACTGCAGGCCGCCGGGATCGGCGAAGAAGAGGGCCTGCACCGTCGCGTTGTTCTGCGCGGTGGCGGGCGCGTTCACGGCGATGTAGCCATCGTCGCGCATGGTCGGGGCCTCGGTGTGCAGGCATGCGCCCAACGTCAATACGCCGATCAGACTCAGACTTCGAATGTGTTGCATAGCCATCCTCCGCGCACGGGCTCGGCGATCCACGCGACTCCGCGGTGTCTCGACAAACCGATTGAAGTGAGCGCACGCCGCGCGAGCGCGTGCTGCACGATGCACGACAGATCACTCATACTTGCGTGTCACGACGCATCGCGACGAGCGTCACGACGAGAAGCGCGAGCGCCACGAGCGCGGCGAGCCCCAGGCACAGCATGGAGAGCCCGTGCAGCCTTCCGAACGCGACGCGCATCGGGTTGTCGACGGGCAGTGCATCCGGCGCCGTACCCATCGCGGCGAGCAGGCGATCGATGCGAAGACCGATCACGAACTGGGCGACGCCGCAGAGGAGCGCGACGAGGATTCCCCCGACGAATCCACTGGTGCGCTGCCTGGTCGTTCTCCCACCCCGCAGCGCCAGCCCTGCAACGAGCACGCCCACCACGATCCCAGAGATGAAGATCGTGGGCAGCGTCTGACCGATGAGCGCG
>DASSNR010000027.1:0-2506 GCA_035687925.1 Gemmatimonadaceae bacterium
CACCAATGGTCGCCGCCGCTGGCGGGAAGCGTGCGATCTCCTCTGCTGCAGCTTCGGGCTCGTGCCCAACCTCGAGCTCCCCCGCCTGCTCGGCTGCACGGTCGAGAATGGCATCGTGGTCGTCGATCACCTGCAGCAGACCAGCATCGCGAAGGTGTACTGCGCGGGCGAGCCGACGGGCGTCGGTGGCGAGCTCGCCGCGCTGGTCGAGGGGGAGATCGCGGGACTCGCGGCGACCGGGAACCATGCCGCGGCGAGCGCCGCGTCGCTGCAGCGCGCACGCGATGAGTGGCGCGGCTTCTCCGCGCGCCTCGCGCACGCGTTCGCACCGCGCGACGAGCTGCGTGCGCTCGTCGAGGACGACACCATCATCTGCCGGTGCGAGGACGTGCGACGCGATCGACTCGATCCGTCGTGGACCGTCCGTCAGGCGAAGCTGTACACGCGCATCGGGATGGGACCGTGCCAGGGTGCCGTGTGCGGCGCCGCGTGCCAGTTTCTCTTCGGATGGGATGCAGGTGTGGTGCGCCCGCCCTTCGGTGCACCGACCGTGGGCGCGTGGACGGAGACCGAAGAGGAGCACGTCTGAGATTCGACGCCTGTCCGCGGTGAACGTGCAGCGACAGCGCGCCCGCTGGAACTGTCACTCCGCTCGATGGACGCCGGATGTGCTGCTCGCCCGGCCTCTACGGATAGGGCGTGACGCGCCTCGCTCACCCCGCCGGCCGCCGCATCGCTTCGAACGGCGGATATCCGCGCAGCGACGCGAAGTCCGGATCCCAGTCCAGTTGATTGAGGAGCGGATCCCACAGGATCCACCGATCCGCCTCGGCCTGCAGTAGTCGAACGGCCTCGTCCCGCTGGCCCGTGAGCGCCGCGATGTGCGCGCGCGCCAACTGCGCGAGTTGCGCCCTGGCCGCCGCGGGCGAGGGGGCGAAGATGATGCCGTCCCATCCGATGAGCTTCGCGTGCGCCAGCCGCACCGCGAAGCGCTCCGCCGCCGCGCGATCCCCGTGCCGCGCGGCCAGCGAGGCCAGATGCATCAGCACATCCGGATCATCTGCGTGCTTCGCCACCACCGCCCCGCACACCCGTCGCGCCTCATCCCATTGCTCGCCCGCGTAGAGCAGATCGCAGAGCGCCGGCAGGTGGTCATCGGTGGTCTGCTCGACTGCCGGCCGGCGCTTCGCCCACGCCAGTCCCCGCTCGGCAGCCTGGCGGGCAGCCACGGGCTGACCGTGCGCCTTCAACTCGTTCGTCAGGACGAGCCAGTCGAACATCTGCCACCAACCATTGTCCACCCCCCCGCCCGGCAGCGTGTCGGCTGCGCCGGCGAGTGCCATCGCCTCCTCCGTGCGCCCCATGGCGGCGAGCGCACGGAGCTTCATGCCCACCCAGAAGTCGATGTCCTCCGGAATCAGCCGCCGCGCGCGCTCCCCATCCGCCAGCTCCTGCTGATACCAGCCGAGCTCGTGTTCCGCGAGGTCCAGCGTCGTCCAGTAGCTGGGCCATCTGGCCACGAAGCCATGCTCCGGGTCTGTGCGGCGCATCAGCTCCATGGCTTCGCGCGGGCGACTCCGCCGGAGGGCGACCAACCCGACGTTGAACGCGTAGCGGTCCGGCCAGAGCGCCACGAGCTGCCGGCCGTAGTGCAGGTCCGCTCCTCGATCGAAGTGGTCCAGCGCGAAAAGGAAGTCGAGCAGTGTGCGATCGAGGGGCCCGAGCTCCTCGCGCGCGGCCTGCAGCACGGCGTATAGCGAGTCTCGCACCGGTCGCATGGCGGCCGTGTCGACCGTGTCGATCGAGTTCAGCGCGAGGTTGCCGTGCACGAAGTTGTTGTACGCCTGAACCGCCCAGAGCTGCGCGAGATGGAAGGAGGTGTCGATCGTGGAGGCCCGCGTGAGGTGCGCGATCGCCGCCACGAAGTCGCCGCGCTGGTAGGCATCGACGCCGTCCGCGAACTCGCGATACGCCGGGTAGGTCGGCGCGATGGCGGCGGTGTGAGACCATTCGCGGAATCGCGCATCGAGCATCGTGGCGAGTGCGCCCATCACCCGCTGTCGCAACGGATCGACGCCGCGCGCCGGCTGCCCGACGGCCACACTCGGCGATTCGATCATCGCCACGAGCTTCCCAGTCGTCGCGTCGGTGATCCGCGCCTCGAAGCGCAGCGAGTCGTTCTCGAGGTAGTAGCTGCCCGAGATGATGGTGCCGGCGTTCGTCGCATCCACCAGCGACCGCAGATCACGGCCATTCATTGCGTCGCTCATCGCGGAGTCGCCCGACGAGCGTCGCATCGCGGTCCGCGCGTCGACAAGATCGACGAGCCCCGTTTGTACGAGGCCGTGCGTGATCCAGTCAGCGGCCATGCGCCCAACCGGGTCGAGCGCGGCGCTTCCCGTCTGATTCTCGAACGTGGCCACGGTGACGCGTTTCGGATCGAGTCGCGACGACGCGGCCGGTGGCATGGCGGTCACCGGTGCCATCCTCGCGGATGTCACGGTGG
>DASSNR010000056.1:0-5797 GCA_035687925.1 Gemmatimonadaceae bacterium
GCGCGTGCATGTCGCACTGACCGGCGGGCGGCCGCCGCGCACGATCGCGGACTACGCCGAGCGCACTCCTGCCGACCTGGTGGTCCTTGGCCTCGGCGCCGATGAGCCCGCCGATCGCGCCGACGGGCACCGGACTCCCGCGCCGTGCCGTCGCCGCTACCGATTTCAGTCAGTCCAGCACCTACGCGGCGCGTACCGTCTTCGAGCTGCTCGACGAGACCGGAAGGCTGACGCTCGTCCACGTGTGCGCCGACGTCGAGCTGCCGCCCGACGCGCTGCGCGAGTGGCGAACACAGTACGGCCGAATCGCGGATGTGCTCCTCGCGCGCACGGCACGCGAGATCGCGGGGCACGACGTGAATCAGATCGACCAACGACAACTCATGGGCGATCCCGTGCACGAGATCATCACGTTCGCACGGCAGATGGGAGCCGATCTCATCTCGGTCGGGAGCCACGGCTATCGCATCGCCGAGCGCATTCTGGTCGGCAGCGTCGCGACGAGACTCCTGCGCGCCGCACACTATTCGGTGCTGATCGCGCCGCCGAATGCCACGGGCATCGTCCGCGCGGCGGGCATCGCGCGGGAGATTGCCTGGCAGGCCGAAGCTGCCGTCTTGCCGGGCGTCCTCTGACGCGCAGCCCTCGGCGTCATGCCGACGGCTCGCCCAGGTGCCCGATCGGGTGCAGCGCAACCAGGGCGGCCTGCGCCTGCTCCATGTTCCCCGACGCTTTCGTCGCGTTCTCCACCATCGGTGTCCAGATGTAACCGGGGTGTACGGAGTTGACGCGGATCTTGTCGCCCGCCTTCGCGCAGTAGAGCGCGGCCGATTTGGTGAGGAGCCGCACCGCGCCCTTGCTCGCATTGTACGCGGCGAGCGTCGGATCGCCAATGATTCCCTCGATGGATGACATGTTGACGATCGAGCCGCCGCCCGCCTGGCGGAGCGCAGGGATCGTGTATTTCATCCCGAGAAACACGCCGTCGAGATTGACGCGCATCAAGCGGTGCCACTGATCGAGGGTTGCATTCTCGACGTCGCCCGTGATGCCGATCCCCGCATTGTTCACGACGACATCGAGCTTCCCGAACGCGCGTGTGGTGTCGGCGACGACGCGTGCCAGTCCTGCTCGCTGCCGACATCCTGCTCGAGGAAGATCGCATGGCCGCCTGCACGCTCGATCCTTGCGCGCACCTCTTCGCCCGGCTTCGCGTTGACGTCCGTCAGCGCCACCGCTGCGCCTTCGCGTGCGAACAGCTCGGCGCACGCCTGCCCGATCCCCATCGCGCCGCCGGTGATGAGCGCGACTTTTCCTTGCACCCGATTCATTGTCCCTCTCCCCACACCGCGCTCACGCGTGCCGCTGATCCCGCATCTCCTCCCATGCGGCAGCTTCCCATTGCCGCTCGAGATCCCGGCCACCCGGCCGGCGCGGATCGCGCGTGCCCGCCAGATGCCGGTGCGCCTCACGCCCCGGCACCGGTCCGCCCAGCCGCTCACTCGGTGTACGGCGCGTCGCACCGCCGACGCCCGGGTTCGCGACGGCTTCCGCATACCGCTGCGCCTTGACGTCCAGCTCGGCGAGGAACGCGCGCGCACCCGCCTCGCCCATGTCCTCGACGAGGCCCGGAATGAGTCCCTTGATGAGCACGAGGCGCTCGCCGGGCGAGAGGGATCTGGCGCGCTGGATGAGATCTCGAATCGTGGGGCGATCGAGCCAGGCGTAGAACGGGCTTTGGTTCGCGTCGATGATTTGCATAGGTCCGTGCTCGCTCGAAGTCAGGATGGTTCGTGTCGCAGCGATGATGACGCCATCGCATCGCGGCAAGATTGGTGCTGGCCGCGCAACGGCCAATTCACGACTCTCGTGCGAGCGTGCCGGCAGCACGTATATGACGAAAGCGATGATCGTGACGTCCGCTGATGTACTCCAGGACCACCGTGAGCACTGCCGCCACCGCCAGCCCCGCGTCCTCCCACACGCCGAGTTGTACGGCGGCGGACGTCCCCACCACCGCCCACAGAATCGGAATGACCAACACCAGGCGCGGGGTGCGCGGCGCGGCCCACATCAGCAGCCCGAGCGTGAACAGTGTCGTGGGGCACGGCAATCCGAACGTCGGCGCAGCGGGGTAGCGATGCCCCTGCACCGCACCGAGCAGCGGATACACGATGCCCATCCACAACCACAGCAGCGCGAGGATCGCCGCGATGATGCGACCGCTGCGCGCCGTGCCGCGAACGGCGAGCAGCAACGCGGCAACGGCCAGCGCGACGAGCAGCCACTGCGCCGGCCACACGGCCTCGTTGTACTGCTTGAAGACGTCGAAAAACTGTTCGCGGGTGAATGGAAAGTGCATGATGCCCTCTCTCAGCGTGCACGCGATCGCCGCGCCTCGTGGCTCAAGATGGCGAACGGCGGAGCCGTGTCAGTCGGCCAAAGCGTTCACCGGTTGTGGTGAAACAGCGGACAGCGCGGAGAGCGCGACAACAGCGCGAGGGTTGGCAGCGGGAGCGGTGTAGGTCGAACTCCCACGGACGACGCTGGATCCTTCCTACAAGGATGGCGGCATTGGCCGATAGCTCACCCGCGGGCCACGCAGCAGGTTGATCCGAGCGTCCGGTTGTCCGATTTTCCGCATGATCCCTGAGATCAATGGCTCGCGTGCTGATCGGCGCAGGGACGCGGAGTCGAGCTGACGGAGCAGGCTCCCTTCACATCGGAGGTCATCGTGGCAACACAACCAGTGCAAGAGCATGTGCGGACCGAGGAGCACAAGGTCAGCGGTGAGGGGCTGTTGGGAAAGGTCAAGGAGCTCGTGCACCAGGGGAACATCCGCCGGATCATCGTGAAGAACGAGGCGGGGCAAACCATCATGGAAATTCCGTTGACGATCGGGGTGGTGGGTGCCGTCTTGATGCCGATGTTCGTAGCGGTCGGCGCGCTCGGCGCGCTCGCGGCCAACTACACGCTGGTCGTCCAGCGCGAAGAGCGGTGATCGACGTGAGATAGCCGTGCGTATGAAGCGAGTCTCGCGCCGGCTCGTGGGTGTCGCCCTGATCTTACACGGACTGGCGCACGTGGCGCCTGGCATGCACGCTGCCGCGGCGGCTGGCGCGAGCGCCGGCCTTTTCAACGCTCGCATGCCGTGGGTGGCGCCGCTCCTCTGGGGCGCCGCGATGGTGGAGTTCGTGGCCGCGGGACTCGGTCTTCTCGGCGTGCAGCCACTCGCTCGCCGCTGGCGCACGCTTGTCGTCATGGCGGCAACGGCATCGCTCCTGCTCGTCGTGCTCTGGCACGGAGCGATGATGGCGCCGGGCATCGCACTCGATCTGATCTTCGTCGGCCTCGCGCTTCGCTGGCGTGTGTCGGCGCCGTGGACCGCAGTGCCAGCCACGACTCGAATCGCTTCGGCTGGGAATCGCCACCTCGCGCACGTGGGCCACGCGGTCGCATTCGCGTTCCTCGGTTACCTTGTGCTCCTCGTGATCGCCCGCCCGTGGCACACGCGGTGGGGCGTGACCGACGCGGAAGTGCGTGCGCCACTGCCTGGCGACGAGCTCGCCCCCAACCCGCAGTACCAGGTGATGCACGGCGTGACGATCCACGCGCCGGCGGATTCCGTGTGGCCGTGGCTCGCGCAGATCGGGCAGGATCGCGGCGGCTTCTATAGCTACGAGTGGCTCGAGCGCCTGATTGGTGACGACATCCGGAACGCGGACAGCATCGTCCCGGCCTGGACGCATCGACGGGTCGGCGAGCTCGTCCGCGCCACACAGTCCGGCTATCTCGGCGGCATCGCCGGCACCGATCCCGGCTGGCGCATCACGCGCATCGATCCCGGTCGTGTGTTGGAGTTGCGCGGCTGGGGTGCCTTCGTGCTCGTGCCCATCGACGAGCGCACGACACGATTGCTCGTCCGCTCGCGCAGCCCGGTGCCACCACCCTTCATCGTCGCGCCGCTCAATACCATGGTCCTCGAGCCAGCGCATTTCATCATGGAGCGCGGGATGCTGCGTGGCATCAAACGGCGCGCGGAGCGCCTGACCCATGCGACGGTTGCGCAGCAGCGGCCCCGCGGCGCGTCGTAATGGCGCCGTGCACAGCGGCGCAGCCGATTGTGCTCCGGCGCCGACCTACTGCGATCCCGTCGTATCGACCGCCACGCCGGGCGGCCGCGTCAGCAGCTTCGGCGACTCGTGCACGATGCGGCCGCCGAGGAGCGACGTGTAGGTAACCGTCCCCACACTCGCAAGCGCGGCAACGATGACGAGGGTGCGCAACCAGGTGGGCGGCTCCCTGCTCTCCTCGTGCCGGAGCTGCCAGGCCCAGGTGTAGATGCCGATCACTCCGGTTGCGAGGACGATCCAGAGCGTGATATCCGCCGCCTCCTCGTGGTCGTGAATCATGCTCGGCACCACGTACCACGCGTGCTTCATCGTGTCCGAGGCTTCATCGCCAGTGAGGAATGCGGGGTAGACGGTCAGCCCGGCGAACGTGAGCGACGCGACAGCGTAGAGCCAGATCCCGCGGCGACGCAGGGTGAACGCGGTGACGGCGGCTGCCGCGCCCATGACGGAAAGAATGATCGGGAAGTGATTGATGAGGGTGTGCAGGTAGGGCCAGTTCATGGCGTCTCCGAATGATCGCCGCGCGATCGATCTGATGTGGTGCGTCGTCTTCGTGTCATCGCGATATCCTCTTCAGAAATCCCGGCGCGCGTAGCAGCGCACGGCGATGGCGATCGGCGCGACCACCCACATCGCGAGCGAGCCGATCACGACCGCCATCCCTCCGTTGGTGCCGAACATGCGCTGCAATGCCGCCCCCGTGGGTCCGAGCAGAACGTCCGCGCCGAGCTCCACCAGCGCGACGGCCCGCACGCCGTCGATGGGATTGAGCGAGAGCAGTGCCACCAGCCAGGGGCCGGGCTGTCCACTTCCCGCGATCTGCAGCACACCGATGGCGACGAGATCGTAGAGCACCGCCGCTCCGAACCAGAGCGCGAGCGCCCAGGCAACGGCCGCAACGCGGCGGCGCGTGAGCACGCCGACCAACACGCCGGTGCCGACACCGACGATCCCGACCGCCGTTACACCGAGTGCGACGAGCGCGTACCCTGTGAGTCCCTCGGCCCCTGCGCCGAGCACGACGACGATCGCGGCCGCGCCAAACCCCAACCCCGAGATGATGCCGAGCGCGGCCGCGAGCCCCACGGTCCGCCCCAACAACGCTTGAGCGCGACTGATGGGCTGCGCCAGCAGCAGCTCCGCCCCGCCATCCTCACCGCCGATTGCCGCCGCACCGAGGAGTGTGCCGAGCAGTGGAAGCAGGTACAGTGCGAGCGACATGAGCGACACGGCGGTGCGCGTGAAGCCCTGCACCAGGAGCTGGCCGCTCGCGCCGAGCCCGGCAAGCGAGATGGCGATCGCGAGGATGGTGAACAGCGCGGCGAACGCCGGCACCATGCGACTGCGGAGCGCCGTGCGAAGCTCGTGCTGGGCGATGAGCATGACGGCCCGCGTCGACGCGGGCGCTTCCACGGTCATCCGGCTCGGAGTCGCAGCGCCGTATAGCGTCGTGCCGCGTGTGATCGTTTCGCGCGTCATCGTCTCGCCCTCTCCCGTGGAGGCCATCGTGGCGGACGTCATGCCACGAGCCTCGCGGTGGCCGTGACGCGCCGGTACGTCTGCTCGAGCCCCGATACGCCGAGCCCGTGCACGAGCTCATCGGTCGTGCCGAGCAGTGCCAGCCGTCCGGCCACGAAGATGCCGATCCGATGAGCCAGAGCAGC
>DASSNR010000063.1:0-11736 GCA_035687925.1 Gemmatimonadaceae bacterium
GACTGAAAGAGAAATCCGAGATTCACCCAGCGCCGCGAGCCGTTGATGCGCGGCGCGATCGCGCCGGTGAACGGAAGCACGGGGATGAGGAGCAGCACGATGGCCAATCCCATCACGGGCCACGCCCACTTGCGCCATCGCTCGGCGTCCACCTTCGCCGCGATCGCGAACACCACGACGCCGAGCCCCACACCGCTCGCTTGCCGCAGCAGGTAGTACATGCTGTCGTGCCCCTCGCGGACGGCGAGCAACGCGCTCGCGCTGTCGAGCACGGCGAGGCCGAAGGCGAGGAGCACGGCCGTGACGATCACCATCGCGCGCGCTTCGACGCCCATGCGCCAGCGTTCGCGGACGCCGGCCGTGCGCACGCCGGGTGACGCGGCCACCCCCGTCACTCGCCTGCCCCTTCGCGCGCTAGGCGCTTGAAGGTCGCGCCGCGCTCGGCGTAGTTGTTGAACATGTCGTAGCTCGAGCATGCCGGAGACAGCAGCACGGCGTCGCCCGGCCGCGCGAGGGCACGTGCGCGTGCGATCACTTCCTCGAAGTCGGAGCCGAGCCGCTCGACGGGCACGATGCCGCGCAGCGCGCCCTCGAGATCCTGCTGGACGATGGGCGCCGCCTCGCCATATGCGATCACCGCGCGCCCCGTGTGCTCGAGCGGCTTCGCGAGCGCAGTGTACGGCTCGCCCTTGTGCCGCCCGCCGAGCAGGAGAACAGTGGGACGCGACATTCCCTGGATGGCCACGAGCGCGGAGCTCACGTTCGTCGCCTTCGAGTCGTTGATCCAGAGCACGCCATTGTACTCGCCCGCGATCTCGAGCCGGTGCTCCAGCGGACGGAAAGAGCGAAGTCCATCCGCGATGCGCTCCAGCGCTTCCGTGGACTGATGCCGCTCGTCCGCCACGATCACGGCGAGCGCAGCGGCCATCGCGTTCTCGACGTTGTGGTTGCCGATGAGATGCAGCTCGTCACGATAGAGCAGCGTCTTCCCCTTCCAGACGATGGTGCCGCGCCGCGGCAGCAGCATCTCGTCGCCGGGGAGCATCGCGCTGTCGTTGTCGCCCACGTCCACGCGCGGGAAGTAGTACATGTCCGCGAGCGCGCTGCACCGCGCAAAGTAAAAGTGGCCGCCGGGGACGCGCGCGATCATCCCCATCGCCCGCTGGTCGTTGTAGTTCACGACCCACCTCGACGTCGACCGTGCATTCCGGAAAAGCAGCGCCTTGTCGGCGTAGTACTCCTCCACGCTCGCGTACCGATCCAGGTGATCGGGACTCAGGTTCGTGAGCACTCCGACGACGGGATCGATGCTCGGCGTATCGTGCAGCTGGAACGACGACATCTCGAGCGCGATCCACGACGGGTGATGATCCTCGAGCGCGACCTCCGCGAGCGGCACGCCGATGTTCCCCGCATCGATGGCATCGTGCCCGAGCGAGCGCAGGAGATGGCCGACGAGCGCGGTGGTCGTCGTCTTCCCGTTCGTGCCGGTGATGGCGATGTAGCGTGTATCGGGGAGAAAGTGGAGCGCGACCTCGATCTCGCCGACGATCGGCACGCCCTGATCTCGCGCGTGCGCGAGCGGCGGCGCAGAGGGCGGCACGCCAGGGCTCGCGACGACCACCGACGCGACGCCGATCCGCTGCACGTCGTGCGTCCCGACATCCACCATCACGCCCACCGCACGCAGCTCGCTCGCCGTCGCTTCGACGCGCTCGGAGCTGCCGGAGTCGGACGCGTACACGCGCACGCCCTCGCGCGCGAGCAGCAACGACGCCGCGCGCCCGCTCTTCCCGAGCCCGATCACCGCGACTTCGCCGCGGAGCCACTCGCGCGGGATCATCGCAGCTTGAGCGTCGTGAGCGCGATGAACGCGCAGAAGATGCCGAGGATCCAGAAGCGCACGACCACCTGCGGCTCCGACCACCCCTTCACCTCGAAGTGATGGTGCAGCGGCGCTCGCAGGAAGACGCGATGCGCCTTCGCGTACTCGAGCCCGTAGCGCCGGCGGCGATGCTTGAATGCCGTCCGCTGAATGATCACCGATACCGTCTCGGCGACGAACACGCCGCCGATGAGGAGCAGCAGGAATTCCGACTTGAGCAGAATCGCGACGACACCGAGCGCGCCGCCGAGCGCGAGCGAGCCGGTGTCCCCCATGAACACCTGCGCGGGGTGCGTGTTGTACCAGAGGAAGCCGATGAGCGCACCAAAGAGCGCGGAGCAGAAGACGGTCAGCTCACCCGCGCCGCGCAGGTAGTAGATCTGCAGATACTGGCTCGTGTCCACACGCCCGATCACATACGCGAAGAGGGCGAACGTCACGACCGCGATCGCGGTGAGCCCGGCGGCGAGTCCATCGAGGCCATCGGTGAGGTTCACAGCGTTGCTCGTCCCGGTGAGCACGAACGCGATCCACGGGACGTACATCCATGCGAACACCGGAACCACGAGCACGTACTTGTAGAACGGTAGCGTGGTCGATGCGCCCGGCAGCGTGGAGAGCGGCGAGAGCCACAGGTACAGCCCGAGCAGCACGCCGATCGAGAGCTGCCCCGCGAGCTTGTAGCGCTCCACGAGCCCCTCGTTCTTCCGTCCCTCGCGCTTCTGCTTGAGTTTGAGGTAATCGTCGAGGAATCCGATCGCGCCCATCCACGCGGTCACGAGAAGCGCGATCCACACGTAGCGATTCGACAAGCGCGCCCACAACAGCGTCGGGACGACCGCCGCGATCAGGATGATGATCCCGCCCATCGTCGGCGTGTCGCACTTCCCCTGGTGCGACTCCGGCGTCCCGGCGCGTACCACCTGCCGAATCTTCATCGTCTGCAGCCGGTGCAGCACCGGCGGCCCGACGATGAATGCGACGACGAGCGCTGTCACCGCTGCGCCGGCCGAGCGAAACGTGATGTAGTTGAAGACGTTGAAGGCGCTCCAGTACTTCGTGAGCGGCACGAGCAGGTAATACAGCACTAGCGGTTGGCCCAGGCAGTGAGAAACGGAACGAGGCGCTCGAGCTTGACGGCACGCGACGCCTTGAGGAGAACGATGGCATTCTGGGCGAGGCGGGGCTCGAGCATGCGCCAGAGATCCTCGATGTCCTCGGCGACGAGCACGCGCGGATCACCGGCGGACGCCGCGCCGAGTGCCGCCCCCATCTCGCCCACCCCCGCCAGCACCTCGATCGACGATCGGAGCGCCCGCTGCGCAATCTCGGCGTGCAGCCGCTCGGCGTGCGTGCCCAGCTCGCGCATCGTGCCGAGCACGGCCACGCGCTGGCGGTCGTTGCCGAGCCCGTCGAGCAGCTCGAGTGCGGCCGTCATCGACGCCGGGCTCGCGTTGTACGCATCGTTGATGAGCGTCGCGCAGCCGAGTGACTCCCAGCTCGTGCGCATCGACGGCAGCGGCATCGCGGCGATCCCGCGCGCCGCGTCGGCGATCGACACGCCGCACTCGCGCGCGACGGCGAGTGCGAGCATGGTGTTGCGCAGATTGTGCGCGCCGCGCACCGGCGGTTTCACTGTCACGCCACACAGCTCGATCCACCCCTGCCCCTCGCGCTCGATCCCCCATCGATGGGCGCGCACGTCGCCCGCGTCGAGGCCGGCGGTCACCACGCGCACCGTCTTGTGCACGGCGATGTCGGCGATCTCGGGTTGCACGGCGGGTGCGATCGCGACCGAGGCGCCATCGTAGAGCAGCGTCTCCTCACGCATCACGATCTCCATGCTCCCCAACCCCTCGAGGTGCTCCTCGGCCACGCACGTGAGCACCGCGATGTCGGGCTCGACGATCGCGCGAAGCTGCGCCATCTCGCCGGGCACGTTCATTCCCATCTCGACGACGGCAACGTCCGCCTCATCGGGAAGTGCGAGCAGCGTGAGCGGTACGCCGATCAGGTTGTTCAGGTTGGCGTGCGTGGCGTGCACACGGAGCACGGAGCCGAGCGCGGCGCGCACGAGCTCCTTCGTGGTGGTCTTGCCGTTCGAGCCGCCGATCCCCACCACGGGCTTCCCCCACGCGCGGCGCCGATAGTTGGCGAGCGCGCCCAACGCCGCCTGTGTGTCGGCCACCTGATAGACGGGCACGCCGAGTCCGGCGGTTGCCTCCGCGCGCGAAACGACCAGCGCTGTCGCACCCTTGGCGACGGCGTCCTTCAGAAAGTCATGCGCATCGAAGCGCTCGCCCACGAGCGCGACGAAGCAATCGCCGTCGCGAATGGCGCGCGTGTCGGTCGAGATGCCGGCGATCGACTGCGACCCGCGCGGCACCGCGCCGAGCACTCGCGCGCCGAGCGATCGCCCGTCGAGTGCATCGGCAATCCGATCGAGCGTCCAGAAGGACGCGCTCACGCGCGTCCTCCGGCTCGTGTCAGTTCCTGCACAATCACCTTCTCGTCGAATGGATATTTGGTCGTGCCACGAATCTGATAGGTCTCGTGTCCCTTTCCTGCGAGCAGGATCACATCATCCGGTTCGGCGAGTGACAGTGCGCGTGCGATCGCGGTGCGGCGGTCTTCCACGCGCTCGTGCGGCATCGTGCCGATCCCTGTCTCGATCTCATCGAGGATGCGCTCGGGGTCCTCGGTGCGCGGGTTGTCGCTCGTGAGGATCGTGAGGTCCGCGAGCCGGCCGGCGATCTCGCCCATCATCGGCCGCTTGCCGCGGTCGCGGTCGCCGCCGCACCCGAAGACGACGATCAGACGTCGCGTCGCGAAGGGGCGCACGGCGTCGAGCGCGCGCTCGAGCGAATCGGGCGTGTGCGCGTAGTCGCGCAGCACCGTGGGATGCTGATGCAGAAGTTCGAGACGGCCCGGCACCTGCGGCGCCCGCTGAAGTCGCGTCGCGATCACACTCGGCGCGATACCCATGTGCCACGCGGCCGCTGCGGCACCGAGCGCATTCGAGACGTTGAACGCGCCGATGAGCGGCAGACGCACGATGTGCCGCTCGCCACCCATCTCGAGCATCCATTCGCTGCCGCGTGCCATGTAGCGCACGCCCGATGCGCGCACGGCAGCCGACGTCGACATGCCGAAGGTGATCGTGCGCGGCGCTGGCGGGAGCTCGCGCCACGCAGGATCATCCACGTTCACGACCGCGGCGCCGTTGGGGAGGATCTGCGAGACGAGGCGCGCCTTCGCCTGGAAGTACGCCTCCATCGTCTTGTGATAATCGAGATGATCGCGCGTGAGGTTGGTGAACACCGCCGCCTCGAACATCAGTCCGTCCACGCGCCGCTGATCGAGGCTGTGCGAAGACACCTCCATCGCGATGCGCTCGACGCCCGCGTCGACGAATGCACGCAGCACGCGCTGCAACTCGACGGGACCGGGCGTCGTGAGCCCGGCACCGCCGTCGAGTGGGATCCCCTTTCCGATCAGGACGCCGAGCGTGCCGATCGAGCCGCTCGGACCCGGGCGCTCATCGAGCAGGTGACGGAGCAGCCCCACGGTGGTCGTCTTGCCGTTGGTGCCGGTGACGGCGGCGAGTCGCACGAGTCGCGCGGGCTCGGCGAACGCAGCCGCAGCGGCGATCGCAGCGGCACGGCGCCCATCGCGCACGACGATCACCGGAAGCGCGGTACGACCTTCGTCCTCGACGATCGCCGCCGCCGCACCGTTGGCCGCAGCTTGCGGCAGATAGTCGTGTCCGTCAGCGACCGCACCATGGATCGCGATGAAGAGGGCGCCCGGCGTCACCGCGCGGCTGTCGTCCACGATGTTCGTCGCCTGCTCGGGGAGCGATGCGTCGGCGCGCACGAGGAGCCCCGCGCGCTGGAGCGCCGTCGTCACCGCAGTAAGTGGAAACGGGCTCACGGGACAGCCACCAGCGTCACGTCCGCGCCGGGCTGCAGCATCGCGCCGGCAGCCGGCGACGTCGATTGCGCGCGACCGAAGCCGGACACGTGCACGTGGAAGCCCGCGTGATGCAGCGCGTAGACCGCGTCGCGCAGCGTGAGACCATGGACATCCGGCACCGCGCGCGCGCCGTGCGGTGGTGGTGCGGGCACATCGTGCAGCGGAAGGGTGAACACCGCGGACGTCACGCGAGCGGTATCGCCTGTCGGCGCCGTGCCGCTCGTCGCGTGCGGCGCGCTCGTGAGCGCCACGGGTGCAGGCGAGGTGTGCGCGGCTGGGGGCTCCGCCGTCGATGTCGCCCTCGGCGCGACAGAGGACGCCACGCGCGTGACCGCGAGCGAATCACTCCCGCCTCGCACCGCCGTCGCCAGCGACTCACTCACCGCGAGCTCGCGTCGATCGAGCGCGGCATCGCGCGAGGCGATCGCCGCCTCGAGCACGACCTTCATGATCGGCGCTGCGGTGTTCGCGGCGTAGTAGGAGCTGCCGGTTGGATTCTCGAGCTTCACCACGACGACGTACTGCGGATGATCGGCGGGGAAGAGTCCCACGAACGATGCCGAGTAGCGGCCCGACACGTACCCCTTCCCCGGCACCGCACTCCGTGCGGTACCGGTCTTCCCCGCGACCGAGTACGTGCCGAGCTCCGCGCGCTTGCCGGTCCCCTCCTCCACCACGCCCTGCAGAATGCCGCGCATCGTGTGCGCGACCTGATCGCTCACCACGCGGCGCACCACGGTCCGCGTGTGGCGATAGATCACCGTGCCATCGGGTGCACGGATCTCCTTCACGAGTGCGGGTTGCAGGAGCTCACCGCCGTTCGCGAACGCCGCGTACGCGGTGACGAGCTGCACCGGGGTGACGCTCACCTCATACCCCATGGCCAGCGAGGCCGCGGACTGCCGCGACCACTGCGCGGGGGGACGCAGGACGCCGCCCGCTTCCGCGGGATAATCCACTCCTGTCGGCGTCCCGAAGCCGAAATCTCGTAGTGCCTCGAACTCCTCGCGCGGAGTGAGGCGCTGGGCGAACTTCACGATCCCCACGTTGCTCGAGTAGCGGATCACATCGCGCAGCGAGAGCGCGGCGCCCTCCGCCCTCTCGGCGTCGTGAATCGTACGCCCCTCGATCGTATACGTTCCGCCATCGATGGGGACGGTCTCGCCGGGGCGCACCTTTCCAGCCTGCAGCAGCGCGGCCGCCATGAACGGCTTCATCACCGAGCCCGGCTCGAACGGCTCTGTGAGTGCGGGAATTCCTGAAGAGCGCGGATCGGAGCGCTTGCTCACGATCGCGCGAATCTCGCCGTCGTTCGGATCGATGATCACGATGTCGCCACCGTCCGCGCCGGTACGCGACATCGCTTCCTCGAGCGCGCGCTCGGAGATCTCCTGCAGCGCCTGGTTGATCGTGAGCACGACATCGTCGCCGGGCACCGGCGCCACATCCGTCCCGCCGGGGAGTGCGAAGCGGGGGCCGCGCGGATCGCGGGCGCGCGTCACCTTCCCTCTCCGCCCCTGCAGCAGCGAATCGAGCACCAGCTCCAACCCCTCGAGCGCTTCGCCGTTGCTGTTCACGCGTCCCACCACGCGGCGCGTCGCTTCGCGCAGCGTGTAGACGCGCTGGAGCACCGGCTCGACGTACACGCCGCGCATCGCCGTGAGCTGCGCCGCCGCACCCGGAAGAAATTCTCCCGGGAGCGTGACCCAGGCGCGTGACTTGTCGGTGGCGCGCGTGATCCAGCTGCGCGGGACATCCAGTGCGTCCATCTCGCGCGCCGCCGCGCGCGAATTCGTCAACTCCCGCGGCGCGACGCTCACGCGCACCATCTCCCGGCTCTCGGCGAGCGGGATGCCGTTCGCATCGAGAATCTCGCCGCGCGGTGCGGGGATGTCCGAGACGGCGTAGTGCTGCTTCTGCGCGCGCAGCGTCCACAGCGCGCCCTGCCACAGCTGCACCTGCGCCGCGCGCGCGATGAGCGCGAGCGCGAAGAGCACGAGCGCGGCGTGGATGAGGCCGGCGCGGCCGGGACGGTGCATTTACGGCGTGCCGGGCGAGCGGGTGATGATGACGACCTGCGTGTCACTCGGGATGTGCATGTTGAGGCGACTCTCGGCGATCGGCACCAGCACGGCGCGGCTCGACGCGTCGCGGATGTCGCTCTCGAGACTCGCGCGCTCGGCCTCGAGGCGGAGCCGCTGCTGGTCGAGTGCCTGCAGCGCGCGCAGCTGCGCGACGCCCTCGGCTCTCCTCCAGATGACGCCCGCGGCGATCAGAACGAAACCGAGCAGGGCGAGGGCGATGATGGTTCGCCCGCGAGCGGCTACGAGGCGCGCCATGCGCGGAGTCTCGCGCTGCGGGCGCGGGCGTTTCGCTCGCGCTCGGCAGCCGTGGCGTCGATGGGCCGGCGCGTGAGCGTCTCGCCCAGCGCGTGCCCTCGGCAGGTACAGATGGGCTGCCGCGGCGGGCAGATACAGTCCGCGCTCCACTCGCGGAACGCGTGCTTGACGATGCGATCCTCACCCGAGTGATACGAGATGACGGCGAGCACGCCGCCGGGGACGAGCCGGTCTCTCAGCGCGGGGAGCGCGCCTTCGAGCGCCGCGAGCTCGCCGTTCACCTCGATGCGCACCGCCTGGAAGAGACGCGCAAAATCGGACGGCCCGGTGCGCGCTCCGAGCGCGCCGCGAATCGCGGCGACGAGATCATCGCTCGACGCGAACGGCCGGTTCGCGCGCCGGCGCACGACCTCGCGCACGAGCCGCGCGGCGCGGGGCTCATCGCCATACTCGCGGAACACGCGCGTGAGCTCGTGCTCGCCAGCCGTGTTCAGGAGCTCGGCGCCTGTCATCACGGCGTCGGGCCCCATGCGCATGTCGAGCGCGGCGCCTTCACGGAAGGTGAAGCCGCGCGTCATATCGTCGATCTGATGGGAGGAGAGCCCAAGGTCGAGGAGGATGCCATCGAAGCGCACCCCGGCGAGAGCGTCGAGGTCGTCGATGGCCGCAAAGTTACCTGGCACGGGGTGGAAGCGCCCCGCGCGCTCGAAGTCCCGCAGGCGCTCACGCGCCGCCGCGATGGCTTGTGGGTCCCGGTCCAGCGCCGTGACATCGGCACCGTGCTCGAGGAGGGCTTGCGAGTGACCACCGCCGCCGAGCGTGCCGTCCAGCACGTGCCGCGCATCGCGCAGCAGCGTGAGGACCTCGGCAGCCATGACGGGCGTGTGGTACGCGCTGCTCCAGGGGGAGTCGTTCACCTGCGGGGAAGTCATTCTAGCGCCATCGGGATGATACCGCAATGTGGGTGCTGTAAAGGATAGCACCGCACAACGAAAGCGCCCGCCGGAGGCCGGCGGGCGCTTCGCGGTCGCGCGAATACGCGGCCGTTACTTCTTCTTCTTGCAGTACACCTTGACCTGCGATTTTACCGCCGGCTCGAACTTGGTGATCTGGTCCATCAACTGCTTGGCCCCATCCGGCGAAACCGAGCCGCCCTTCGCAATGTTCATCTGAGCGTTCGTGAAGGCATCCGCCGCCTGGTTGGCCAGGTCGCAGCTCTTGTCCTTCTGATTCTGCTGCGCCGACAACGCGCCAATGTAGTACTGCGAGACGCCAAGCAGGAATTCCGCTGGGGGCGCCGGCGCCACGCTATCGGCAAGGCTCAGCAGTTGCGCCGAGCGCTGGAAATCGGGCAGCGTCTTGGTCACGTTCGCGCTGTCGTACGCGTGCTTCCCGAGTACCATGAGGAACGTCCCGACTTTGGACGAGTCCGCGCCGTTCGCGAGTCCCTGCTTGAGCGAGGCAATCGCGCTATCAGACTGGTTCACGTCCAGCTGTGCCTGCGCGAGCGCGAGCCACACCGTCCCCTGCTTGGGATTGATGCTCAGAGAGCGCCGCGCCGCATCGATGGACTGCTGGGTCTGTCCAGCCAAGTGCTGCGTCTGTGCATTGAGTGCCCAGAGCGACGCGCTGTTCGGATATTTGGCTACCGCGCGCGATGTCACCTCGGCCGCCTTCTGCGGCTGGCTGTCGGCCGCGTATGCCGCGGCGAGCTTCTGGAAGTAGCTCGTATCCACGGCCGCCGTGTCGACCTTCGCCAACTGCTCGCCAGCCTGAATCGCCTGCTTCCAATCCTGGCTCGCCAGCATGATCAGCCAGTCGAGCTTCACGAGATCTGGATCGTTCGGGTTGTCGGCGACCGCCTTCTCGATGATCGGCTTGGCGAGCGCCGCCTTGCCGCTGGTCGCGAGCTCGCGCACGACCTGCGTCTGCAGATCCACGTTCTTCGGATCGAGCGTGAGCAGCGTGGTCCACGTTTCCGCCGCCTTGTCGATATTGCCGGCATCCTTGTACGCCTGGGCGAGGAGGCCCAGGGCCGGCTTGTTCTTCGGATCGATCTGGACGACCTTCGCCGTCACGGCGATGATCGAGTCGGGCGGCATCTTGAGACCGGCATACGCCTGCGCGAGACAGTCACGCCCGTTCGTGGAGTTGGCGTAGGTGGCGATCGCCTTCTGCGCCGACTGCACCGCCGCCTGGTACTGGCCGGCCTGAACCGCGTGCAGGCAGTCCATCACATCGTCGAGCTGCTGCCGCGCCTGGGCGATCGATTTCGCGACCGTCTTCGCCGCGTCACCCAGCTTCTTGTCATCGACGGCCGGCACCGGCTGGATCATGTTGGGATTGCTCGCCAGCACGATCTGCGCAGCGAGCCGGTAGCCATCGGGCGTCTTCGTTGCCGTACCGTCCACGAACTGATCGGCGCGCAGCTGCTGCGCCAGCAGACGGGACGTGATGGGATCGGGGGCGCTGTCCGGATTGAAGCCCGACGCCTTGAGGTTCGCCTCGATCGACTGCTTCGGGATCACGAGCAACTTCTTCTGATCGACCTCGCGCTGCAGCCGACTCCGCAACTCCTCGGCCGCATCCGCACCGAGTCCCTTCTCGGTCGAGCGGAAGGTGACGACCAGCAGTCGGGGCGTCTCCTGAGTGCTTTGCGCGTAGAGCGAGGCTGGCAACGCGCCAAGACTCCCGGCCAGCAGCACTCCGAGAACGGTCCTCGCTTCACGTGTCATTGCCTTCACGTTCACTACCTCCAGAGCGTTGAACAAATGTACCCCGTCCCGCACTGCAGGGTCCGCTACGAACGACAGGGACACGAGGGACGTAGGAGCGATACGCGACCACCTACCCTCAAACCCCACAGTATCGCACGAGGTTCACCCTCGTGCAAGCGCCGAGGTGCATGGGCGTGGCCGCGCTCCTCTCGGGCCGGCCGCACTCGACGCATCATGGCGACGCCATCGACGCGACGCGGGATGCGTCCGTCGTCGCCAGAAGATCCAGCGCCGCATGGATCACCTCCTCGGGGCGCACGTCGCCCACGAAGGTCGCCGCGTGGTCGCACCATGACGTCATGCAGTTCGTTCCGCACACGGCGCAGTCGAGCCGCCACGAGATGAGCGCGCGATGGCGCGCGCGGGTCATCGGGCCGCCCGTGATGAGATTCCCGCACCAGTAGATGCCGACCGTCGGCGCGCCCACGGCGGTGGCGGCGTGCAGCGGCCCAGAGTCGTTCGAGATGACGATGCGCGCCCGTGCGGCCAGTCCGAGAAGCGCGCCGAGCGACGTCTTGCCGCACAGGTCGATGACGGGCGCGCGCATTTTCGCGATGACGCACGCGACCGTCTCGCGCTCGGACGCGAGCCCGGACACGGCGACGCGGAGCCCCGCGTCCGCCATCGCGTTGCCGACTGCCGCGAAGTGCTCGGGCGGCCACTCGCGCCGCGGATCGGATGCGCCGGGGTGCAGGAGCGCGAACGGGAGGTCCGCGTCGCACACGAGATGCGCCGCCTCGATCCGATCCTGCTCGGTGAC
>DASSNR010000083.1:0-3725 GCA_035687925.1 Gemmatimonadaceae bacterium
CGACATGTTCGACAACTACGCCGAGCGCGGCGCGACCTTCAAGCGCTTGGCGCGCGAAGGGGGACGCGAGTGACGGGGGTGGCCGCGTCACCCAGCGTGCGCACGTCCGGCGTCCGCGAACGCTGGCGCATGGGCGTCGACGCGCGCGCGATGGTGATCGTCACGGCCGTGCTGCTCGCCTTCGGCCTCGCCGTGCTCGACAGTGCGAGCGCGTTGCTCGCCGTGCGCGAGGGGCACGACAGCATGTACTATCTGCTGCGGCAAGCGAGCGGTGTGGGGCTTGGCGTGGTGGTGTTCGCGATCGCGGCGAAGGTGGACGCCGAGCGATGGCGCAAGTGGGCGTGGCCGGTGATGGGCTTGGCCATCGTGCTGCTCCTCATCCCCGTGCTTCCGTTCACCGGCGCGATCGCGCCGCGCATCAACGGCTCGCGGCGCTGGGTGAATCTCGGATTTCTCTTTCAGTCGTCGGAGTTCGGGAAGCTCGCCGTCGTCGTTTGGACGTCGATGCTCATCGTGAAGAAGGGCGACGCGATGCGCCGGCTCACGAAGGGATTGCTCCCGTTCCTCCTCATCGTCGGCCTGCTCGACCTGCTCGTGATCCTCGAGCCCGATCTCTCGACGGCGATGATGTACACGCTGATCATGGGGCTCATCCTCTTCGCCGGCGGCGTGCGCATCGGGCATGTGGTGCTGCTCGGCATTCTCGCGACGCCGATTCTCTGGCACGAGGTCGAGCATGTCCAGTACGCGCTGCTGCGCATGACCTCCTTCCTCGATCCCGGCTCCGCGCCGGTCGAGGCGAGCTATCAGCTCAAACAGTCGCTCATCGCGGTGGGCTCCGGCGGACTGTTCGGCGTCGGATTCGGGCAGGGGCATCAGCAGAACGGCTTCCTCCCGTTCCCGTACAACGACTTCATCGCGAGCAACATCGGTGAGGAGTGGGGCTTTCTCGGGCTGACCTTCGTCACGCTCGCGTTCGCGGTCTACGCGTGGCTCGGCTTCCGCATCGCGAAGCAGGGGCGCACGCCGTTTCAGCAGCTCACGGCACTCGGGCTCACGGTGACGACCGCGATCACCGCGTATCTGCACATCGGCGTCGTGATCGGGCTCCTGCCGACGACGGGGCTCACGTTACCGTTCATCTCGTATGGGCGATCGAACCTCGTGCTCTCGCTCCTCATGACGGGGATCCTCGTCAACATCGGGAGCGTGCGAGAACGCGTGGTGGGCGCGGACGCCACGAATCCGTTGGTGACATCGAGCGCATAGGGACCACGTGAGGATCATCATCGCCGGTGGTGGCACGGGCGGCCATCTCTACCCGGGGCTCGCGATCGCGCGAGCCCTCGTGCGTCTGGATTCGACCATCACGCCCTTCTTCATCGGTGCACGCCGCGGCATCGAGCGCGACGTGCTGCCGGAGGCGGAGTTTCCGTTCGCGCTCCTCGACCTGCATCCGCTGTATCGCAAGCAGCCGTGGAACAACTGGAAGACGATCCGCGGCGCGGCGAGCGCGTGGCGGCGACTCGGTGAGATCATTCAGGCCGAGCACTCCGATGCGGTGGTGGGCACCGGTGGCTACGCGGCGGGGCTCGCGCTCGCCTACGCGGCGTCGCATCACATCCCGCTCTTCGTGCAGGAGCAGAACAGCTATCCGGGTCTGACGACTCGGTTCTTCAGTCGCTACGCGCGCGAGGTGTACCTCGGCTATCCCGAGGCCGAGCGACGCATGCGGCACGGGCGTCAGACGGTGTTCGTGGACAGTGGGAATCCGATCCAACCGCCGCCGAATCCGCGGCCATCGCGGGAAGCGGCGCGGACGCAGTGGGGATTTCCGGAGCGCGGCGGACGTGTGCTGCTCATCTACGGTGGGAGTCAGGGGTCGCGCGCGTTGAATGCGGTGGTGGACGCGTGGGTTGCGCGCGGTGTGCCCGACGATCTGTACGTCATCTGGGCGACGGGGCGAGCGAACTTCGCGGAGTGTGCGCATCGCGACGGTGGACGCGTGCGCGTGCGGCCGTATCTCTCGCCGATCGCCGAGGCGTACGCGGCGAGCGACTTCGCGCTAACGCGCTCGGGGGCAATGACGACGGCCGAGCTGCTCGCGTGGGGGATTCCGCCGGTGCTCGTCCCGTTGCCGACCGCCGCAGCGGATCACCAGACGGCGAATGCCGTGGCGCTCGAGCGCGCGGGCGCGGCGATGTACGTCCCGCAGGCGGGGCTCACGCCGGAGAAGCTGGAGGGAATCGTGCGCGAGCTGTTGGCATCATCGGAGCGGCTCGCGCAGATGGCGGCGGCAGGCCAGAAGCGGGCGCGACCCGGGGCGGCGGAGGAGATTGCGTATCGCATCGTGGAGGCGTGCGTGGGGGGCGGCGGCGATGAAACGCCGTCGGCGTGAGGGTTCAGCGTACAGGACATTACTCGGGGGCTCGACTGTCGGAGCGACGTGAGTGCGGTGGACGATGTCGATCATCGCGCGTGGCGTGTTGCGGCCACCGCACGTCCACGGCATCTTCGCCGAGCCACGTCCCGAACGCGGCATGCCGCGTCAGACGGTGTCCTTCACACGGAGCGCCCCCATGCTCAGACATCGCTGTCCGCCAGCCATCTCGACGGTCATGTCGACGTTCGCCGCGCTCGCGATCCTTCCGTGCACATCAGCAGCTGAGACAACCGACGTTGACCGTCGAAGCATCGCCGCCGTCGGTGGCGTTCTTCTCCCGGCATTCAACGACGCGCGGACGGAATACGTCGCCGGACTTCGCGTCACGCTCCCGGCATCGCGCATCATGCTTGTCGAACCGGGCGTCACGTTCATGTTCTTCGGCAAGGATGAGTACGGGACGAGCGGAAGCGTGATGATACCGGAGCTCCAGGTTCAGGCGGAGGTTGGCGAGCGCGTTCGACCATTCGTCGGCCTGGGTGGTGAGGCGGCGGTCGCGTGCTCGGACATCTGCGAGTCTGCCATCATGCTGTCCGCCGGTGCCGGTGTGCGCGCCTCGTTCTCGAGCGGATGGGGTGGGCGCGCCGAGTTACGCCTCCGCGCGTTCTATGTGCCAATTCCAAGCGCGACGGAATTCACGATCGGTCTGAGCCGCGCGTTCTGAGGGCGCGAGTCGCGCGTACGGCTCGGTCGTACGGGCGAATCATCCACGTGTACGCGGGAGCCGACGTCGGCGCGTGAGACCGTGCCCCGCGGGGGGGAATTAGGCCGACCGGCCTAATTCGGTTGCGCCGAGTTCCGCTCCGGCGCACATTCGCCGCTCGTACGCCATCGACCGTGTCCGTCTTCGGACGCGCCGCACACCTCGCCAGGGAGTCCGCCATGCCGATGCGTTGCAGACGCTGCCGCACGCCGTCGCTTTCGATCTCGGCGCTATCCGTACTCGCCATCACCCTCTCGGCACAGAACGCGGACGCACAGGAGCCCACCCCTCGATCCGCGGCGCTCGTCGGTGGCGTGTATATCCCCACCGATGCGTATGCGGCGAGGGGAAGCGTCGTTGGCATGCGCTTCACGTTCCCAACCTCTCGCACCATGCTCGTGGAGCCCGGCATCGAGTATGTGGCCCTTGGCAGTAACGAAAATGACTCGGGCGGAGGCGCTGTGATGACAGAACTCCAGGTGCAGGCGCAATTCGGGGAGCAGGTCCGGCCATTCGTCGGCGTAGGCGGTGGCCTCTTCGCCGGATGTGGTGGAATCTGCGCCGCCGGTCTCGTGCTCT
>DASSNR010000090.1:0-2331 GCA_035687925.1 Gemmatimonadaceae bacterium
GGTACGCGCGAGAGCCTGGACCGGATCCCGACCCCCGCGATCGCGCACGTCGTGGTGCGTGGGCGGCTGCACCACTACGTGGTGCTCTGTCGCGCGTCGCGCCGGCGGGTGGCGGTCATGGATCCGCGCGATGGGCGAGTCCACGCGATCGCCCGCGCCGACTTCGAGCGGGAGTGGAGCGGGGTGCTCGTGCTGCTCGTGCCGGGCGAGCGGTTCCGGGCGCGCGACGGGACCGTGTCGGCGGTGCGCCGCTTCTGGCGGCTCGTACGCCCGCACCGCACGGTGATGGCGCAGGCGCTCGTGGGCGCGCTGCTCTATACGACGCTCGGGCTCGCCACCGCCGTCTACGTCCAGAAGATCGTGGACTACGTGCTCGTGGACGGGAACCGGAATCTGCTCAACCTGATGAGCGTCGTCATGCTCGCCCTCCTCGCCCTCCGCGCGTACGTCGGGAGCATGAAGAGCCTCCTCACGCTCCACACCGGGCAGCGGATCGACGCCGAGCTCATCCTCGGCTACTACCGGCACCTCATGCGGCTCCCGCAGCGCTTCTTCGATACGATGCGCGTGGGCGAGATCATCTCGCGGGTGAACGACGCGGTCCGGATCCGCGCGTTCATCAACGACATCGTGCTCGATCTGGTCGTGAACGTGTTGATCGTGGTGCTCTCGCTCGCGCTCATGTGCGTGTACTCGTGGCGGCTCGCGCTCATCGTGCTCGTGATGATCCCGGTGGACGCGGGCATCTACGCGGTGACGAACGCGCTCAACCGCGCGAACCAGCGGCGGGCGATGGAGCGTGGCGCCGAGCTCGAGGCGCAGATGGTCGAGTCGGTGAGCACCATGGCGACCGTCAAGCGTCTGGGTCTCGAAGAGGCGGCGGTGCTGAAGACGGAGACGCGTCTCGTGCGCCTGCTGCGCACGGTGTACCACTCCGGCGTGACGGCGCTGTGCGCGGCGAACGCCGCGGAGCTCACCGCGCGCACGTTCACCGTCATCGTCCTCTGGATCGGTGCGACGTTCGCGCTGGACCACGCGCTCACGCCCGGGCAGCTCATGTCGTGCTATGCACTGCTGGGATATCTGACCGGGCCGGTGAACGGGCTCATCGCGACGAACCGTCCGATGCAGGATGCGCTGATCGCCGCCGACCGGCTGTTCGAGATCCTGGACCTGGAGCGCGAGGCGGACGCGGGCTCCATCACGCTCACCCCCCACATGGCGCGCGGGATCCGGCTCGAGCACGTCGCCTTCCGCTACGGCTCGCGGACACCCGTGTTCCGCGATCTCTCACTGACGATCCCCGCGGGGCGGATGACGGCGATCGTCGGGGAGAGCGGCTCGGGGAAGAGCACGCTGGCGGCGTTGCTGCAGCGCATCCACCCGCTGGACGGCGGGCGCATCTGGATCGGCGACTGCGACATCGCGCACGCGCGTATCGAGAGCCTGCGCCGCGTGGTCGGCGTCGTGCCGCAGCAGATCGAGCTGTTCGCGGGGAGCGTGCTCGAGAACATCGCCGTGGGCGACTTCCAACCGGATGTGCGGAAGGTGCTCGACGTCTGCCGTCTCCTGGGGATCGCCGAGCTCATCGAGGCCCTTCCCGGCGGACTCGGCGCGCCGCTCGGCGAGCACGGCGTGAACCTCTCCGGCGGCCAACGGCAGCGCATCGCGATCGCCCGCGCGCTCTACCGCGACCCGCAGATCCTCATCCTCGACGAGGCGACCTCGTCGCTCGACACGGCGTCCGAGAGATGCGTGCAGCGGGCCATCCATTCACTCGTCGAGGCGGGGAAGACCGTGATCGTGATCGCGCACCGCCTCAGCACCGTGGCACACGCCGACAAGTTGGTGGTGCTCGAGCGCGGCGCGGTGGTGGAGGAGGGGACGCCCGCGGAGCTGCTCGAAATAGATCGGCAAGTTGAGTAACGTATCGCCGTCGAAATTTCCCGCGACCGTGCCACTGGCGTAGATGCCGCGCAAGTCGGCAGGATTGCCGTTGATGTGCACACCAGCGCCAGCCGCTGGCATCGGCGCGATTTCTGCGTGCGCGCCGAACGTCTGCGCCACGATCAGGATCGTGTGATCGTCGCCATCGTCCACGCGTTGCTTTACAGTCAGCCCGTACAGCTTTACAGTCGGGCCATCGAAACAGTGCGTGGCTGTCAGCACCGCATGCGGCCCTATCGCCGTCCCGCTGCATGTGCCGTCCGAAAACGTCAACAGCAGCGGGATCGGCGCGGTTACAGGCGCAGCCGCACATGCCGCAAGCAACGCGGCAAACAGGACGGTCAAGAACCTCATTTCGGCGCCGATCCCTGATCGCGCAAACGG
>DASSNR010000222.1:0-8624 GCA_035687925.1 Gemmatimonadaceae bacterium
GGCCACGATCTCGCGCGTTGCACGCGTCTGCGCGCCGGTGAGCTCGAAGGGGAGCGATGTCTTGAGGCGCGAGGTGAGGTCGCGCCGATTGACGAAGCGGATGCCGTCGCGCCGCTCGCGCGCCAGGTGCTTGGCGCGCGCGTGCAGGATCTGCACGAAGAGGAGCTCCTCGTACGCCAGTCGAGCACGACCGTGCATCGCGTCGGCGATCGACGACGGACGATGCACCGCGCGCAAGGCGTCGGGGAGCGCCGGCAGACCCGCACGTCGCAGCATGTCGCTCGGCAGATACTCGATGACGAGCGGGAGCAGTGCATCGAGGTGTGCGTCGATGAGCGAGCGGATGATCTTGAACGACAGCCCCTCGGTGGCGGGGTACACGGAGAGCACACGCCCGCCGCTCGTCCCCTCCTCGCTGCTCCCGAGGTTCACGAACTCACGCGGCTGCAGCTGACGTCCGTGGAAGAAGCGCACGGGGCCGCTGAGCAGCAGCACATCGTCCTTACTCACCGTGCGATCGAGGTACGGCTGCCCGGGCCACGAGACCTCGATCATCCCTGTGTCGTCGCGCACCACCGCCTGGAAGATGCGGAGCCCTTTGCGCGTGGGAATGATCCCCTTCGAGATGACGGTGCCGATCACCGTTGCCTGCATCCCGGGCTCGAGCGACGCGATGGGTGTGACCGTGCTCGCGTCCTCGTAGCGATGCGGCAGGTGGTACAGCAGATCCCCCGCCGTCAGCACGTGCAGCCGCCGTAGCGCCTCCGCGCGACGCGGCCCGACGCCCTTGAGGTAGGTGACGGGGGTGGCGAGGGAGAGAGGCATGAGCTATGAGCTGTGAGCTATGAGCTGTGGGTCATGAGTAATGGGCCAGGAGCCAACGGCGTTCTCGACCTCCGTGCTCAGAACCGAAGTCACAGGCCAGAGCTCAGAGCCCGTAGCTCACAGCCCCCTCCGAACCGGCCATCACTCTGCACTCAGCACCTCCTCCGCATACTCCCCCGCGTCGAACGGCACGAGGTCTTCGGCCTTCTCGCCGATGCCGACGAACTTCACGGGGATGTCGAGCGCTTCGTGGACCGCGACGACGATCCCGCCGCGCGCGGTGCTGTCGACCTTGGTGACGACGATCCCCGTGAGCGGGACGGCCGAGGCAAACGATCTCGCCTGCGCGAGCGCGTTCTGGCCGATCGTGCCGTCGAGCACGATGAGCGTCTCGTGCGGCGCGCCGGGGAGACGCTTCGCGATCACGCGCGCCACCTTCTGCAGCTCGTTCATGAGATGGTCCTGCGTGTGCAGCCGGCCGGCCGTGTCGACAATGACGACGTCGATGCCGCGCGCGATGGCGGCGTCGATCGCATCGAAGGCGACGGCCGCGGGATCACTCCCCGCCCGACTCCCGACGAACTGCGCGCCGGTGCGATCCGCCCACACGCGGAGCTGATCGATCGCCCCCGCACGATAGGTGTCGCCCGCTGCAAGCAGCACGCGCTTCCCCTCCTCGCGATAGCGCGCGGACAGCTTCCCGATGAACGTCGTCTTCCCCGCCCCGTTGACGCCGACCACGAGCACGATTGTCGGGGGCGACGCGGCCGTCGCCATTGATGTATCACTGTTCCCCGCACGCAGCGTCCGCTCGACGCCCTCCTGCAGCGCCGCGAGAAACTCGTCCTGCGTCTTCACCTGTCCACGGGCGGCGCGCTGCTCCACCTCGGCCACCAGCCGCAGCGTCACCGGCACCCCGAAGTCCGCCTCGAGCAGCAACTCCTCCAGTCGCTCGAGCGACCCCGCCGAGACACCGCCGCGTGCCAACACGCCCACATCCATGAGCGCGACGTCCTTGATTCGCTGCCAGAGCGAGCGGCGCGGCACGTCCCCCGCGCGTCGTAGTATGCGAGCCATGGGAGAAAGGTAGTCGAACGCGACGGGGCGGGGGGCAGTCGGGCAGTGAATCAGTGGGTCAGTCGGTCAGTAGGTCAGTCGGTCAGGAACGGCCTGTACGACTGTCATCCCGAGCGGAGCGAGGGATTCCCCCCGACGGTTGTCATCCCGAGCGGAGCGAGGGATCTCTACTCGCCAGGCCGAGATTCCTCGCTGGCGCTCGGAACGACAACCCCGGCTTTTTCTGACCTACTGACCGACTGACTCACGCTCTCACCTGAGTCCCTTCCTCCGCCTCCCCAACCATTCCACGCACAGCACCGCGAGCACGAGCAGATAGGCCCAGCCGCGATCGCGCAGCAGCGGCTGCACGCCGGCGACAATCGCGCCGCCGATCGCGCCGCTCTGCACCGTGGCGGGCATGGGAAGCAGCTCGCGCGATGCGTTCACGGCGATCACTGCGGCGCCGCGTGGCACACGCACGTCGTAGATGCCGGGCGGGAGTGGATCGCTCTCGGCAACGCTACCATTCTTGCCGAAGCGGAGCATCACCGAATCGCTGCGTGCCGCATCACCGCGGCGCGTGAGGACGGCGGTGACTACCGAGTCGCTTCCGCTCCCGCGGCGCCACCGGATACGCTGGCCAGCGCGCACCATCCCCTCGGCCGGGATGGCGGCACGCACGTCGGGGCGCTCGGCGGCGAGCCAGTCGAAGATGCTCCCCCAGAGCGCGGCGTAGGCATCGGCATCCGCACCGCCGCGGAATTCCCACCGCCATAGCCCCGAGGCGCCCACGACCACGACGCGCCGGCCATTCTCGATGTCGCCCGTGATGGCGGTGCGACGGTCGAACTGCCGCGCCCGCGCGGCGACGAGCCCTTCCCACTCACCCTGCGGCAAACGCGCGGCCACATCGATCGGCGGAAGGCTGTCCCACTCGAGACCCGTGAGTGTACCGGCGATCGGCGATGGCGGAGCAGCGATCGGATACCATTCACCGCCCGTGTCGGCCGGCGGCGCGAGGAGCGCGAGCGACGCGCGCGTCACGCTGCGCGGCGGACCGAACACCGCGGTGTCGCCGTGCAGGATGGCGAGCGGTGCATCGCGCAGTGCGGCACGCACGTCCTCCTCGCGCACGGGCGCGAGCGAGCCATCCTGTCGCCACTCGTTGGGTGCGACGCGGAAGTACGCTCGCGTTGGGAGTGCGACAGCGCCGCGCAGTACCGGGAGCAGAAAGCGCGAATCGAAGTCGGGGGAGCTGGACACGAGCACCGCGCCCGCCGCGCGCGACACCTCGAGTGGCACGGCGACGGTGTCGTTGCGGCGCTCCATGTCCCCGGGCACGGTGACGACGGCCGCGAATACCGTGGGTCCTGGCGGCGCCGCGAACGGGACGCGCACGCTCACGCTCCGCTCGACGAACGGGGCGAGGGAATCCACGGGGACCGAGGCGAGCGTCCGCGAGCCGGCGAGCATCGTGAGCGTGCCGGCTGGTGCGGCGGTAGCACCGTTGCGGATCATCACGCGCACATCGAGCGTGTCGCCACTCACCGCCGCACGTGGCGCATCGAGCGAGATGACGGCGACGTCGCGGCGCGGCGGCGCCGGCACGATGTCCACGCGCGAGCCGGCCGGCAGCGTGCGGAGCGCCGCCGGATCGTCGATGACGCCGTCCGTGATCAGCACCAGCGGACGACCGGCGCCGAGCGCATTGTCGACGAGCGGCGACACACGCGTGGACGCATCGGTGGGAAGCGACGGGATGCGCGAGCGGCGGATGGAGTCACCGAAGAGGAGCAGCGAATCGCGGGACGCCGTGCGCGCCATCTGCACCGCGCGCTTCCAGCTCGCGCTGTCGCCCGTCCTTAGCCAGCTCTGCGACGCGTCAAGCGCGACGAGCGGTGGGCTGGGATGCGCGGGGCCGGCCGGTGCGTCGAGGATGAGCGCTACCAGCACCGTGAAGGCGATCGCGCGGAGCAGGATGAGCGGCGCTGCCTGTACGATGCCGCGCGCATCGCGCCAGCCGTAGAGGAGCACGGCCAGCACGAGCCCCACCAGGCCCGAGATGATCCAGAGCAGCATGCGCGAAAGTTACTTCTTCGCGCAGGGGAAGGCGCGGGTCCTGCCTACCGCATCGCCAGCTGCTGCGCGTACACCGTGTCGTCCAGCGCGGCGAGGAGAGACTGGCGGGCGTCGGCGTAGCGGGCGCGCTCGCTCGCGGGGATCGGGATGCCGTCCTCGCGCTTGAGCGCCACGCGCGGATCGCGCTGCACGCCGTTGACGATGATCTCGAAGTGCAGGTGCGGACCCGTCGCGAGCCCGGTCATCCCCACGTACGCGATCGTCTGCCCGATCGAGACGCGCGTGCCGCGCCTGATGCCGTGCGCGAAGTTGCGCAGATGCCCGTAGCGGCTCACGAAGCCGTTCGGGTGCCGGATGTCGATCGCGTTGCCGTAGCCGCCCTTTCGTCCGGCGAAGATGACGACGCCATCGCCAATGGCCCGTACGGGCGTCCCCATGTTCGCCGCGTAGTCGATCCCCTCGTGATTGCGCCACCGCTTGAGGATGGGATGATAGCGACGGCCGAACACGCTCGAGATGCGCCGGAACTCGAGCGGCGCGCGCAGGAACGCGGCGCGCAGCGACTTGCCATTCTGATCGTAGTACTCGGCGTGCGAGTCGCTCGTCGCGAAGCGGATGGCCTCCGTCGTCTCGCCGGAGAACGTGAACCGTGCGGCGAGAATGTCGCCGATGCGCACGATCCCGCCCGGACCCACCTGGCGCACGAAGAGCGCGCGGAAGGCGTCCCCCTGCTGCAGGTCGCGGCTCATGTCCACGCGATACTCGTAGATGTCGGCGAGCGACCACGCGAGCTGCGCACGGGCGCCCTTCGGCAGCCCCGGCGCCGCGCTGTCGATCGCGTCGTACAGGTTCGACGTGATCGTGCCGGCGACGGAGACGGTGTCCGTCGTCCACGGCAGCCGCACCTCCGTGCTCGACCAGCCGGAATCGGTACGCGCGACGTGCAGGATGCGGTCGACCGCGAGCTGGAAGACGATCTCCGAGGGGATCGAATCTTCCGTGCGCGTACGCACGGTGATCGGCATCCCGGCGGGCGCACGCCGCGCGTCGAGCCCGATCGCCGCGTGCAGCACGCGGCCGATCATGCTCGATTCCACACCGCTTCGCGAGAGGAGCCCGGAGAGCGTCTCCCCTTCGTGCAGCGTGTCGGACTGCTCACGCCAAACCGCCTGCTCGGGTTGCTCCGGCGCAGGCGGCGTGGAGAGAGAATCGGATTCGGCAGCGACTTGCGCGAATGGCGCTGAGGCCTTCGGATGCGGGAGCACCGGGAGCACGATGGTGAGCGCGACGACAGCCACTGCCGCGACCACCGCGACCACCACGGTGATGAAAGACGGGCGCTTCAATCCATCTGTCTCCGAATGAACGTCGGGATCTCCATGTCGCTCAGATCCTGCTGCGACTTGTCCGTCGACTGCGTGGGCGGCTGCGGCGAGGTACGGCGTGGAATTTCAGGCGTCACAGGATTCCGCGGCACCGCAGTCGTCCTCCCTTGACGCGCGGCAGTGGGAAATGGTATCACCGGCGTCGCCGCCACACCGCGCTGCGGCGGCTCGGGGGCGAGTGTGCCGACACCGGGCTGCACCGCGCGGTCGAAGCCGGTCGCGATCACGGTGACGCGGATCTCGCCCTGCATGGCCGGCTCGTTCACCGCGCCGAAGATGATCTCCGCCTCATCGCCCACCGCGTCGTGCACGATCTCGTTGATCTGATGCACTTCGCCGAGTGTGAGATCGTTGCCGCCGGTGATGTTGACGAGCACACCGGTCGCGCCGGAGACCGAGACGTTGTCGAGCAGCGGGCTCGAGATGGCCTGCTGCGCCGCCTCCATCGCGCGGTTGTCGCCACGTCCGATGCCGGTGCCCATGAGCGCCGAGCCGCCGTTCTGCATCACGGTGCGCACGTCGGCGAAGTCCACGTTCACGAGACCGGTGACACTGATGAGGTTCGAGATCCCCTGCGTCGCGTGCAGCAGCACTTCGTCCGCCTTCTTGAGCGCCTCACCGAACGGAATGCCCTTGCCCACGACCGCGAGCAGGCGCTCGTTGGGAACGATGATCAGCGTGTCGACGTGCTTGCGCATCTCGGCGATCCCCATCTCCGCCTGGCGCATCCGCTTGCGTCCCTCGAAGAGGAACGGCTTGGTCACGATGCCAATGCACAGCGCGCCTGCTTCGCGCGTCATCTCGCAGACGATCGGCGCAGCACCCGTCCCCGTGCCGCCGCCCATGCCGCAGGTGACGAAGACGAGATCGGCGTTGGTGAGGACGCGCGCCACTTCGTCGCGATTCTCCTCGATCGCCTGCCGGCCGATCTCCGGCCGCGCGCCGGCGCCGAGTCCGCGCGTGAGCTTCTTCCCGATCTGGATCTTGACGTCCGACTTGGAGCTGAGGAGCGCCTGGGCGTCGGTGTTCACCGAGATGAACTCGATCCCCTCGAGGTGCTCGTCGATCATCCGGTTCACCGCGTTGCCGCCGCCCCCGCCGACGCCGACGACTTTCATCCGGGCCCGTTGCGATGCGCTCTCTTCGAACTCGAAGATCATGTGTGGGAGAACTCCGCGGGTGAGAAGACTGGGGATGTGCCGGCGGGGAATCGTGCTTGTTGCGCCGATCGCGTCGTCATGGCGGCCCGGGCGGACCAACGAGCACGGTGCGGAAGCGCTGGTCCAATATAATCGGTCAGGATTCGATGCGCACTATCGTGTAACCCTTAAAAAAAGTGAGTCAGTGGGTCAGTAGATCAGTGAGTCAGACAAAGCCCGTACGCTTGTCATTCCGAGCGTGAGCGAGGAATCTCGTTCTGCCAGCGAGATCCCTCGCTGCGCTCGGGATGACAGTCGTACGTGCCGTTCCTGACTCACTGATCTACTGACCCACTGACTCACTAAAAGAAGTCTTGCAGCCACGTTTTCACGCGGTGCGCGAGTTTATCCACACCGGCGGGGCTCATGCTCATGCGACGACCCGACGACGCGCCGTTGAGCGCGAGGCGACTGGCGCCGTAGAGCGCGAGGCCAACGACGGTTGCGAAGCGCGGTGATTCAACGGCGTCGCTCAGGCCACCAACGTGCTCGGCGGGCATGCCAAGGCGTACTCCCGTGCCGAAGACGTCGGCGGCGAGCTCGGCGGCCCCTTCGATGGCCGCGGCGCCACCCGTGAGCACGACGCCGGCGCTCAGATGCCCCGCGTACCCCGCCTTCGCGATCTCGGCCTCCACCAGCCCGTAGATCTCGTCCATGCGCTGGTGGATGATGTGCGCCAACAGCTCGCGCGGAATGTGGCGATCGCCCTGCGCAACCGTGCTCGGGAGCTGGATCATCTCGCTCGTGTTGACGAGCGGCTCGTACGCGCAGCCGAGGTGCTCCTTGAGCCGCTCGGCGTCCGCCTGCGTGAGGCCGAGCCCGTGCACGATGTCGTTCGTGACGTTGTAGCCGCCGAAGTTCACCGTGCCGAGGTGGCGGATCTTCCCTTCCTCGAAGATGGCGAGGTCGGTCGTCGCCGCGCCCATCTCCACGAGTGCGACGCCGAGCTCCTTCTCATCCTCCGTCAGCACGCTGAGCGCGCTCGCCAACGGCTCCAGGACCAGCTCGCGCGGCTTGTACCCCGCGCGCTCGATCGACTTGCGGAGATTCATCGCCGGCGAGGCGCCGATCGTGACGAGGTACATTTCCGTCTCGAGACGCATCCCGATCATCCCGACCGGATCACGGATCCCCTCGTTCTTGTCGACGCGATACTCCTGCGGGATGGCGTGCAGCAGCTCGCGGTCGGCGGGGATCGCCTGCGTGCGCGCGACTTCGTTCGCGCGCTCGACGTCGGCCTTCGAGATCTCGTCGCCGTTCACCGCGACGACGCCGGTGCTCGTCATCGCACGCACGTGCTCGCCCGCGATGCCGGCGTACACCGAGTCGATCTTGACACCGGCCATGCGCTCGGCGTCCTGCATCGCCTGGCGGATGGAGCGTGTCGTCTCCTCAATGTCGGAGACGACGCCGCGGCGCATCCCGGCGGTGCGCGCCTGCCCCATGCCGAGAATCTTGATGCCGGGGTGACGCGGCAGCTCGCCGACCACTTCCGCGATCACCGCAGTGGTCTTGGACGAGCCGATGTCGAGTCCGGCGACGATATGATCGGGGTTCATTGCAGCCTGGCGATGACTTGATCACGAAAACGAAGATCGAGCTCGGCCACGTGCGCGCCGCGGCGCGCGAGGTCCCGCTCGACGGGAATGATATCGGCCAGGCGACTCACCGTCACCCCAGCCTCGGCGCGCACCACCGCCTCGGGAAGCGTGAGCACCAGCTCGCCGCCTTCGACGCGGCGCGCGTCGCTCAAGCGATCGTACACCGACGGGAGCGAGCCGCGAACCTCCGTGAGGAGCCGGAGCAGCGCGGTGTCGCGTGCAGCGATCACCGGCAGATCCACGTCCACGCGACTCGCGTCGATGGGCAGCACGCGCCCCGCGGAATCTACCGCTTGCAACCCGCTGCGCGAGGGCACGAATGCCACCGGCAGGTCCTCCGTCACGTGTATCACCAGCGTCCCCGGCAATTTGCGATCGATCGTGACCGCGCTCACCTGTGGCAGCGTCGCGATGCGTCGCTCGAGCGGCCGCACGTCGTCCCACACCGACATCGTGGTGTCGACCTCGAGGCGAGC
>DASSNR010000107.1:0-12097 GCA_035687925.1 Gemmatimonadaceae bacterium
ACGGGAAGTGGGGCGGACAGATCGCCATCACGCTGCGCGAGCAAGGCGGACGCACGCGTCGCTTCGTCGCGGATGCGCCGAGCGCCAAGGTCCGCTTCTCGATCACATCCCCCGACCTCACCATCGGCGCGTCGGGCGTCACGCTGCTCCCCGACGGCCGCTACGCGCTCACCGCCCGCGCGCGTGAGGTCGGGACGAACACGCCGCTCACGCTCGACCTCGTCGTCACCCCCGTGCCGCGCGACTACTTCCCCGGCACCACGCTCGCAAGCGGTCGCTTCACCTCCGGCTACACGGTGCCCGCGCTTCGCGCGAACGCGACGGGCACCATCTGCGTCGACGGTGCGTGCGAGCACTATGACAACGCGCAGTCGTACCACGATCACAACTGGGGCGTGTGGCGCGGCGTCACCTGGGAGTGGGGCGCCTCGCGCGCCGGCGACTTCACCTTTCTCTACGGCCGCGTGCAGCCCCCCGACAGCTCCGCGAGCACGACGCCCTTCTTCTTCTATCTCGTCGACTCGCTCGGCTTCCGCGCGCTCTTCCGCCCGCACGTCATCGAGTACACCGATGATCGCGTGATCACGGTGGATGGACACGAGCTCCACGTCCCCTCGCGCGCCGTCATCACCGACGTGCGCGGCGACGACACCCTCCGCGTCGAGCTCGACATCGAGGACGCGATCGGCACCGACACGCGGCGCTCGCTCATCGAGCGCGGCGATCTCAGCGCGGCCCGCCGCCTCGCGCATCCGTACTTCATCCAGATGAAGGGCATCGCGCGCCTGAGCGGCCGCGTGGGCGGGGCGGCGATCAGCGGCGTGGGGCGGGGGTTCTTCGAGACGTATCGATAGGCGGCGAGCCAGTGCCCGCCACGCTCTTGACGCCCTGAAGCGTGGCAACAATATATATGGCGACGCTATATATGAACGCCAACACGGGCCCGCCCCATGCTTACGACCGAACTGAAGAGAGGGAGCGCCGAGTTTCTCATCCTCTCACTGCTCGAGCACGAGTCGCGGCACGGCTACGATCTGAGCCGGTTGATCGAGTCGCGCTCCGACGGCGTGCTGCACTTCCACGTCGCGTCGCTGTACCCGATGCTCTATCGCATGGAGCGCCGAGGGTGGATCGAGGGGCGCTGGGTCGAGAAGGCCGGACAGCGGCGGCGGCGCTACTACCGCATCACGGCAGGTGGTAAGAAGGCGCTCAAGGCACAGCGGCACAGCTGGCAGGAGTTCGTGCGCGCCATCGGCCAGATCGCGGGGGTGGAGTATGCGTGACTGGCGAAGTGAGGTGCGCAGGCAGCTCGCGCTCGCGCGCCTCGAGCCCGGGCGTGAGGAGGAGATCGTCGAGGAGCTCGCGCAGCATCTCGGCGATCGGTACGATGCGCTGCGAGCGCGCGGAGTAAGCGACGATGAGGCGACGCGCACCGTGCTCGCCGAGCTGAGCGATGCGGATGGGCTGTCGCACACGCTCGCGACGACCGAGCCCACGGTGCACGATGCACCCGTCGTCGAGGGCGGACGGGGAGCGGGGAATCCGCTCCGCGATCTGTGGCCCGACCTGCGCTATGCCGCGCGCACGCTGCGGCGGACCCCGGCCTTCACCGTGGTGGCCGTGCTCTGTCTCGCGCTCGGGATCGGCGCGACGAGCACGGTGTTCGGAATCGTCGATGCGCTCTTCTTCCGCCCGCCACCAAGCGTGGGCGACCCGGACGGCATCGTGCGCCCGTACGTCGATGTGAAGAGCGCGCACGTCTTCATGCAGGCGTCGTCGGAGATGTCGTATCCCGCGTACGCCGATCTTCGCGACCACACGCACTCGCTCTCGGGGCTCGCCGGCTATGCTCCGATCTCGCTGAGCGTCGGCCTCGGCGCAGACGCCCGCTCCGCGGATGGCCTCCTCGTGACCTGGAACTACTTCTCCGTGCTGCGCGTGCGTCCGGCGCTGGGTCGCTTCTTCACGACGGAGGACGACGCAGGCCCCGGCTCGCCGCCCGTGGCGGTTGTGAGCGACGCGTACTGGCGCGGCGCGCTGGGCGGCAGTCCGGCGGTGATCGGTACGCGGCTCACGCTCGATGGTCGGCCCTACACGATCGTGGGTGTCGCGCCGAAAGACTTCCACGGCATCGACGCGGGCGCACCCGCTATCTGGGTTCCCGCGTCGCAGGCCGCGCATGTGGGCTTCGCGTCGAACAAGCTGCAGCTCCGCACGTCGTGGTGGCTCACCCTCTTCGGTCGGCTCGCACCGGGCGTCACGCGATCGCAGGCGCAAGCCGAGCTCGCGCCGCTCATCACGCGTACGCTGCGCGCCGACTTCGGGTCGGATATCACGCCACGCGTCGAGCTGGGTCCCATCCTCGCGGCGCGAGGTCCGTCGCCATCATCGCAAGCCACCATCGCGCGCTGGCTGGCGCTCGCTGCCGCGCTGGTCCTCGCCATCGCCTGCGCCAACACGGCCAATCTGCTCCTCGCCCGCGCCGTCACGCGTCGCAAGGAGATCGGTCTCCGGCTCTCGCTGGGCGCGAGCCGCACGCGACTCGTGCGGCAGCTGCTCACCGAGAGCGCACTGTTGGCGGTGTGCGGCATGGTGGTCGGGTTGCTCCTCGCGAAGTGGGGCACGGGGCTCATTCCCGCGGTGGGTCTCCCATCGCTGTCGTTCTTCGCGCATGGCCGAGTGCTGGTGTTCGCGATCGCGGCCGCGCTGGGGTGCGTGCTCCTCTTCGGGCTCGCCCCCGCACTCGTCGCCGTGAGCGCCGATCTCGCCTCGACGATCAAGGAGGGGGCGCGCGAGGGGGTGAATCGCCGCTCCCGCCTCCGCTCCACGCTCATGGTCATCCAGGTGGCGCTTGCGACGGTGCTCCTGGTCGGTGCTGGACTGTTCGTGCACAGCCTGCGGAATGTGCAGGCGATCCATCCGGGGGTCGACGTCGACCATCTCCTCGTGAGCTCGATCGACCTCTCCAGCGCCGGGTACAGCGATACCGCAGCCGCGATGTTCTACGCACACGCGCTCGAGCGCGTGCAACGCGTGCCGGGCGTGAAGGGAGCGACGCTCGTCTCGTCGGCTCCGTTGTCGGGAACCCTGGCGATCGTTTCCTACTCGGTGCCCGACGGTGCATCGCCCGGTTCGAGCGACGTACTCGATCTCACGAAAGCGATGCAGGGGACGAGCGCCATCTCGGTGAACGTCGGTCCACGCTACTTCGCGACGGTCGGCACGCCCGTCCTCGCGGGGCGCGAGTTCACCGAGCAGGACCGCCCCGGTGGCGCACCCGTGGTCATCGTCAATCAGGCGTTCGCGGAGCACGAGTGGCCGAACGCGAGCGCGATCGGGCGATGCATCGACATCGGATGGAAGACGGACGTGACGTGCTACCGCGTCGTGGGCGTGGTGGCCAACGCGAAGTACGTGAATCTCGAGGAGCCGACGCGCTCCGCGTTCTTCCTGAACGTGGCCCAGAATCTCACCGCGAGTCGCTCGCTCCTCATCCGCACCGCGGGTGATCCCGCTGCGCTCACCGCCGATGTGCGCCGCGCGCTCTCGGCGCTCGAGCCGAACCTCCCGTACATCGGCCTCAAGTCACTCACCGATGTGCTCCGCCCCGAGCTGCAACCACGGCGCCTCGGTGCGTCGATGTTCGGTGCGTTCGGACTCCTCGCGCTCGTGCTCGCCGCGGTGGGTCTGTACGGCGTCGTCTCATACGCCGTCGAGCAGCGGACGCACGAGCTGGGCGTCCGCATGGCACTCGGCGCGCAACCGCGCGATGTGCTGCGCCTCGTCGTGCGGCAGGGGATGACGCTCACGCTCATCGGGCTGGTGATCGGCATCGCCGCGGCGCTCGGCGCTGCACGGTTCGTCGCGCACCTGCTGTTCGGCGTTGGTGCCACCGATCCGTTCACGTTCGTGGGCGTGGGCGCGCTGTTCGCTGCGGTCGCTGCGCTCGCGAGCCTCATCCCGGCACGGCGCGCGACGCGGGTGGATCCGTGCATCGCGCTCCGCACCGAGTGAGGGCGTGATCGCGTCGATCACATCCTCGCTGCAGTCGATCCCGATTCGTGCTACGCTGTTCGCGCCCGCTCGAACGCGAACCGCGCGTACTCCCGCACCTTCGGCCAGTCGCTCGGCCGCTCGTTGCGCATGGCTTCCCAGCCGCGCTCGAGCTCGGGCTCGACCTGCGCGAACGTCTTGCCGCGATACTGTGGGCTGCGTCCCGAGAGATGGCCCACGAGGTATGCGGCGTGAATGTCATCGTACGACAGGAGCTTTGGGCGGTCGGCATACGATCCATAGTGTTCGCGAAAGGCGCTTTCATCATCCGCGGTGACATTCGCGGCGGTGTGCGCGGCCTCGCTCCCCATCCACCAGCCGCCGATCGCGCCCGCGATGGCACCGACCACCGCGCCGACCGGTCCGCCGAGCGAGCCGATCGCTGCGCCCGCGAGCGTCCCCGCCATGCCGCCCACGCTCTCGTCCGCGAGATCGTTGTCCAGCTCTCGTGCCACCTCGCGCGACGGCACCGACTCGTACTCGACCACGTGGCTCTCGCTGGGATTGCGCAGGTCGCGCTCTTCGGGCTCGGTCCGGTCGCGTCTCTCGGGTTCGATCCTATCCATTATCTCGCTCCGCGTCAGGACGTTCGCGTGATCCCTGCTGCTCGCTCGACGTCGCACGCGTCTCCGGGTGCTGCGCTGCCGATGCGGCACTCCGGCGCTCGTAAGCCTCGCGCACGTAGCCGCGCATCCCCGACCACTCGCCGTAGCGTGCACGCATCTCCTTCGGCCACGCGTGCGTCAGCTCGGGCTCGATCTCCGCGAACCGCTTACCGCGGTACGCTGGATTGTGCGCCGCCACGTGACCCAGCTGATACGCCGGGCGCACCTGCTCGTACGAGCGATCTGCCACACGATTCGGCGATGTCTCGTAGCGCTCGCGGTAGTACGCGTCTTCCTCCGCCGTGAACGTCTGCGCCGCCGTATCAGTGGCCGAGCTTCCCCACCAGCCTCCGAGTGCGCCGGCGATCGCGGCGATGCCAGCGCCGATGGGCCCGAGCACGAGCATCCCTACGGTGCCGCCGGTCGCTGCGCCGCCGAGTGCACCGGCCACCTCGCCCGCGCCGGCGCCCATGTCCGGTACCACTCGCGCCTCGCCTCGGCGCACCTCGTCGGCCATCTCCCGCGATGCGGTTTCCGCCGTGTCGTTGTACCGGAGCTCGCGTCCTTCTTTTTTCTTGTCGTCGTGCTTCATGCTCCCCCCTCACCGCGCTCTGGCGGTGGTGTCCCTCGTCGAGCGATGGGGAGCAAGTTCGGGACCGGTGGCTTGACATCGCGACGCGCAATGTTCCCCTTAATGCGCATGCCGGCGACGATCCGCATCGGGACGCAAGGGTGGAACTACGACGCGTGGGTAGGCCCGTTCTACCCCGATGGCACGCGTGCGCCGGATTTCCTCACCGTCTACGCCCGCGCGTTCGACACCGTCGAGGTCGACTCGACGTTCTACGCGATCCCGCCGGCGAGCGTCGTCCGCGGCTGGGCGGAGCGCGTGCCGAGTACGTTCACGTTCGCGCTGAAGCTCCCGCGCGAGATCACGCACGAGCGACGTCTGCGCGACGCCGAGGATGTGACCGCGCTCTTCTTCGAGCGCGCGCGCGAGCTGGGCGACAAGCTCGGCCCCGTGCTCATCCAGCTCGGTCCCGACTTCGCACCGCGCGAGCTGCCGGCGCTCGCGAGCTTCCTGCCGCAGGTGCCGCGCGACCTGCGCGTGGCGATCGAGTTCCGGCACCGCGGCTGGATTCACGAAGGGATCATCGCGCTGCTCGCCGAGCACCACGTCGCGATCGCGCTCACCGATGCGCGCTGGATCCCGCGCCGCACAATGCTCGCGCTCGCCGAGCATCCGACATCGGACTTCGCGTATCTCCGCTGGATGGGACCGAACCGCGAGATCGTCGACTACTCGCGCATTCAATACGACCGCACGCGCGAGCTCGAGGCGTGGGCCGAGGCGATCGACATGATCGCGCGGCGCAGCACGGCAGTGTACGGGTATGTGAACAACCACTTCGCGGGACACAGTCCAGCGTCAGCGCGGCAGCTGCAGCGATTGCTCGGTCAGACGCCGGTGCACCCGAGCGAGTTGGGCGAGCAGCTGTCGCTGTTCTGACGATTCGACTTTCGAGACGGAAGCGTGTAGTATCGTGCGTGCGTAGTATCGTGAGCGTGTAGCATCATGAGGCGGATGGTCGGGTAGCTGCGGCGGGTAGGCGAAGAGGCGCGATTCATGGAGAGAGAGCCCGAGGCCGTCAGGGAGCCGGGCCGAGCAGCCGCCGGCGATGATCAGCGGCCGGCGGAGTATCACCGGTGGTCGCGCCGCGCGAATGCACTCGCGCTCGGGGCCGCCGTCGGCGCGGCGGTGACCGAGGAGAGCGCGCTGCACCCCATGCTGCAGCGATGCGTCGAGGCCGTCGTGGAGCATCTCGACGTTGCGCTTGCGCGCATCTGGACGCTGGACGAAGCGACGCAGGTACTGGAGCTGCAAGCGAGTGCGGGGCTCTACACGCAACTCGATGGCCCGTACAACCGCATCCCGGTGGGCATCTACCGGGTCGGCGCCATCGCGCAACGTCGCGAGCCCTATCTCACGAACTCCCTCGCCGACGACGAGCGTATTGCCGATCAGGCGTGGGCACGGCGAGAGGGGCTGATTGCCTACGCCGGTTACCCGTTGCTCGTCGAGGGGCGAGTGGTGGGCGTGCTCGTCATGTTTGCGCGTCGCCCGCTCACCGAGGCCCGATTTCGTGCACTCGGCGCGGTCGCGAAGGGGATTGCGCTCGCCATCGCGCGATTGCGCGTGGTCGCTGCGCTGCGCGCGAGCGAGAACGCGATGCGTGAGGAAACCCGCATCATCGAGATGCTTCACGCGGTGGGCGAATCGCTGACGACCGAGCTCGATCTCGAGCGAGTGGTGCACGCGGTGACCGATGCCGCCACCGTCCTTGCCGGTGCGGAATACGGCGCGTTCTTCTTCAATGACGCCGACACGGTGGATGCGCCGCGCCCGTGCTATACGTGCTCCACCATGTCGTTGGACCCGCATCCGCGATTCCGCCTGCCGCGCCAACCGGACGCCGTCGCATCCACGTTGCGCGATGGACGTGTGGTGCGCAGTGGCGACATCGCGCTCGATCCGCGGTACGATCGGCGTGTCGACGTCGATCCGCCGTCGGCCGACGGCCCGCGCCTGGCGAGCTACCTGGCCGTCCCCATCATTTCGCGTACGGGCGTCGTGCTCGGCGGACTGTTCCTCGGGCATGCGCGAGCCGGCATGTTCAGCGTGCGGCATGAGCGGCTCGCGGTCGGCATTGCGCGGTGGGCGGCCGTCGCCATGGACAATGCGCGATTGTACGAAGCCGAGCGGCAGTTGCATACGGAGTCGGAGCGCCAGCGTGCCGCGGCGCAGGCGGCGAGCCGAGCCAAGAGCGATTTCCTCGCCGTGATGAGCCACGAGCTCCGCACACCGCTCAACGCGATCGCCGGTTTCACGCAGCTGCTGGAAATGGGGGTGCACGGCCCGCTGACCGATGCCCAGCGCGACGTGATGCACCGCATCACGCGCAACCAGCGCCATCTCCTCGGCCTCATCAACGACATCCTGAATCTCGCGCGGGTGGAGGCGGGACAGGTGGAGTATCGATTGGCGGATGCGTCGCTCGCGGAGCTCGTCGCCGGTATCGGCCCGATGATCGAGCCGCAACTCGCGGCCAAGGAGCTCGCGTACGACGTCAGCATCGCGCCGGAGTGCGCGGTGTGCGCCGACGGTGAGAAGGTGCAGCAGATTCTCGTCAACCTGCTCGCGAACGCGATGAAATTCACGCCCGCGCGCGGACGAATCACGGTGGATGTCGCGACACGCGACGATGCCCCTGATGCGGTGTGCCTGCGTGTGCGCGACACGGGGATCGGCATCCCGCAGGAGAAGCTCGGCGTCATCTTCGACCCCTTCGTGCAGGTGGATGCGAGCCGGACGCGCACCACCGAAGGGATCGGGCTCGGCCTGGCGATCAGTCGCGACCTCGCACGCGGGATGGGTGGCGAGCTCAGCGTCGAGAGCGAGCTCGGTGTAGGGAGCACGTTCACGCTGCGCCTGCCGCGGGCAACACGTGGACCGAGCGAGAGCGCCGCCTAGCGCATCATCCAGAGCGGCTCGGCGAGCGCGAGCGCACCCACCACGAGCAGCGCGATCGCCCAGAGCAGGTCGAAGTTGATCCAGCTCCGCCGCAGCACCGCGAGCCCGACCTTGTGATAGACGATCCACGCGATGAGCGCCATGACGACGAGCATCGCGCCCGTGTGTACCGCGACCGCGAGTCCGAGGCCGCCCGCCGCGCTGCCGAGCGACATCATCCGCATCGCATCCGCCGGGTTGTGCGCCGCGTGCGATGTACCGGCGACGTCGACGAGCAGGGGCGCAACCATCAATCCCGCCCCGTGCGCCGCGGCCATCAGGAACGACCACACGAAGAGATCGCGCATCCCCACGCGCATCCCCACCCACCGTGGATGCCGGTAGTACGTGCGCAGCTTGTAGACACCGAAGCCGAGCAGCACGACCGCCGCACCGATCTCGAGCGCGCGCATCGGCACGAGCGTGCCGAGCGCCAGCACTGCACCGGCGACGAGCACGAGCGACATCGCATGCCCTAGCGCGATCGGCGCGAGCGACACCCAGATCGCGCGCTCACTGCGCTGCTGCAACCCGAGCGCGAGCGCGAACAACCACCCCATGGCCGGATTCAGTCCATGGAACGCACCGAATCCGGCGAGGGCGAGGAGGGGGGCGGAGGAGGAAGGCAAGGGATCAGCCTTGTGAGTGAGTCAGCGAGTCAGTGGGTCAGTCAGTCAGAAAAGGCTTGTCATTCCGAGCGTCAGCGAGGAATCTCGGCCTGGCGAGGAGATCCCTCGCTCCGCTCGGGATGACAGTCTGACGAGCCGTTTCTGACTCACTGACCCACTGACCGACTGACTCACTCCTCTCACGATGGATAGCAATACGTATCCGTCGACGCATCCCCACCTTCGAGCCGCACCTGATGCGATCGTGTCTCGCCGAAGTCGACGAAGAAGTTCGGGTCGACGGCAAGGCCGCCGTTCGGGGCGGCGTCGAGCTTCACCATCCAGCCGGTGAGTCCGTCGGGGTAGAACTGGTCGTCCCACGAGCTGTAGAGCGAGTTGGTGAAGTAGATGCGACGGCCGTCGCGGCTGATCTCCACCATCTGCGGACCGCCGGTGAGTACGCCGCCCTTCGAGTGCGACGCGCGCCGCACGATGCCGCCGAGGTGCACCGAGCCAGTGAGCTTCGGCTCGAACGGGTTCGACACGTCGTACTGCCGCATCTCGCCCGTCCCCCAGCACGACACGTAGAGGAAGCGATCGTCGAGCGAGAGATCGATGTCCGTCACCAGCGGCGGCACCGCCTTGAAGTCCTTGAGCGCGGGCGGAAGATCGTCGGCGCTCGCGGGCTCGGCGGGGATGTCGATGATCTTGCGCACCTGCCACGAGCCGCGATCGTCGCGGTACCACGTCCAGATGGAGCTCGAGAGATCGTTGAGGTTCACGACCGCGCCGGCGAAGCCGTGCGTCTTCGTCGGATCGTGCGCCGGGCGCAGCTCGAGCAGCATCTGGTAGTCGTCGCCGATGTCGACCGTCTGCACGTTCTTCCGCTTGCGCAGATCCCAGAAGTGCAGGCGATGCCCGTACTTTTTGCCGAGGAGCTCGCTCGGCACGAGTCCATTCTCGAACTGCTCGGGGAACCCCCACTCGCTCGTCACCATCACGTCCTGGCCGAAGTGCCACCAGAAGTCGTACGCGAGTCGCTGCGACGCGCGATCCAGCTCCCAGGGCCCAAGCACCTCGAAGCTGTAGTGATCGAGCAGGAAGACGCCGCCGGGGCCGCCGTCGCCGTTCGTGCGACCCGGCGCCGCGCCGAGCGCACTCACGTAGATCGCGTCGGGCCCGCAGTGGATGGTGTGCGGTCGGCTGTAGCCGCTGCGTTCGAACACCTCCCCGGGCTCGATGACCTTCATGATCTCGGGGTGCACGGGATCGGGCTTCGTGTCGACGATGTAGATGCGCGAGCTGCGAATCCCCGGGATCACGAGGTAGCGCCGCTCGAGGTGCGGATGCGGCGCGTTGGGGCAGAGCGCCGAGCTGCACGCGCTCCACCCGAAGTGATGCAGCTCATCGCCGGCAACGGGCAGATCGAGCGCACCGATCACCTGGCTGTAGCTGCGCGAGTCGGGATCGAGATCGACCACGCTCAGGCCATCGGGTCGATCGTTGCGGCCGTAGTTGAGCATGGCCACGTAGCCGTACCGCTCGGGTGGTGCCTGCATGGCCATGCGCGCGGACGGGTAGAACGACGGGTCGGGTCGCCAGACAGTCATACGCACCTCCAGAGCGTGGGGGAAAGTGCACGCATATCTGCGGCCAGGGGACCAAGTGCACGGGCGACCCTCGCCCGCATGTTATCTTCCACTACATGCCGCGCCGGAACATCATCGCCGCCGTCGTCGTGATCCTCATCGCCGCGCTCTTCTCCCGACTCGGCGTGTGGCAGCTGCACCGTCTGCACGAGCGCCGAGCCCGCAACGCCGAAGTGGCTGCGCGGACGGCGATGGCGCCGGTGCCACTCGACAAGCTCCCCACCGATACTGCGAAGGCACTGTATCGTCGTGTGACCTTGACCGGCGTCTACGACTACCCGCGCCAGTTCGTGATCACGGCGCGCTCCTTCAACGGCTCGCCGGGCGTCTACCTGATGACGCCGATGCGACTCCTCGGCTCCAACCGCGCCGTGCTCGTGAACCGGGGGTGGGTCTACTCGCCCGACGCGTCGAGCGTGACGCTCGAGCGGTGGCGCGAAGCAGACACGGTCACGATCACTGCATTCGTCGAGGAGTTCGACCGCGCGCGCGGACTGCCGGAGGGGAACGACCCGCAGCACTGGCGCGAGCTCGATCCCGCGCGCGTCGCCCGCGTGCTGCCGTATCACGTCGAGCCGTACTTCGTCGTCGTCCTCCCCGACGGGAAGCCGCCCGTCCCCAGCGAGATCGCACGCCTCTCACCGCCTCCGCTGGATGAAGGCCCGCACAAGAGCTACGCGATTCAGTGGTTCTCCTTCGCCGCGATCGCGCTTTTCGGCCTGGTGTTCCTGTTCAGGCCGGAGCTGGCACGGAGCGTGGCGTGGGGCGAGGGTGTAATTTCCAAGCGTGAGTCAGTGAGTCAGTAGGTCAGGAACGGCTTGTATGACTGTCATCCCGAGCGGAGCGAGGGATCTCGCTGGCCGAACGAGATTCCTCGCATTCGCTCGGAATGACAACCCCGCGCTGTGTCTGACTCACTGACCCACTGACTCACTGACCGACAATCATCACGACGTCCAACTCCCGAGCACCCCATGGCCGATACGACTCAGTCCCTCGCCAGCGAGAAGGAGGCGCGCGACGTCGCCGAAGCCGCGCGTGAGAGCGAGTGGAGCAGTCCGAGCTTTCTGCGCGAGCTCTTTCTCGGGCGCTTCCGCTTCGATCTCATCCATCCGTACCCCGAGTACGATCCTGAAGAGGAAGCGCGTGCTCGGCCGTTCATGGAGAAGCTCCGCACGTTTCTGGAGCAGCGCGTCGACTCCGACGAGATCGATCGCACGGGTGAGATCTCCGAGTCGCTCGTGCAGGAGCTGCGCGACATGGGCGCGTTCGGGATCAAGATCCCGAAGGAGTACGGCGGGCTCGGCCTCTCGCAGACGAGCTACGTACGCGCGATGGAGCTTGTGACGTCGAAGGATGGCTCACTCACCGCACTGCTCTCGGCGCATCAGTCGATCGGCGTCCCGCAGCCATTGAAGCTCTTCGGCACCGAGGAACAGAAGAAGAAGTACTTCCCGCGTCTCGCGAAGGGTGCGATCTCCGCATTTGCGCTGACGGAAGTGGACGTGGGCTCCGACCCCGCGAACGTGCGCACGACGGCGACGCCGAGTGAGGATGGGAAGTATTTCATTCTCAACGGTACCAAGCTCTGGTGCACGAACGGCACGCGCG
>DASSNR010000113.1:0-2932 GCA_035687925.1 Gemmatimonadaceae bacterium
GGCCGGCTCGATGCCGCCGAGCGCGCCTTCACCGCCGCAGTGCGCGGCTCGGCGCGTGACAGCCTCACGGCGCGCGTCCAGCTCGGCGTGATCCACTGGATGCGCGGCGAGCGCGCGGCGGCGATGCAGACGTTCGATCACTTCATCGACGTCTACAACGCGCGCCACGCGCAGCTCACCGCGCGGGAGCTGACCGCCGTCGGGATCGCGTGCCGCTACCTCGGCGAGGATCACCCCGAGCTGTTCAAGGACGCGCTCAAGGCGTTCGACGAAGCGATCGCACGCGACTCGACCGATCTGGAGCCACGCGTTCTCGAGGCCGAGCTCTTCCTGCAGAAGGACAACTATCCCGACGCGCAGCGGGCGATCGCGGATGTGCTCGCGCGCGACCCGTCGGAGCCGCGCGCACTGCTCGCCCAGGCGCGGCGGCTCGCGCACGATGGCGAGCCCGGAGCGATGGACGCGCTCGATCGGGCGCTGAAGACGGACCCGCAGCTCAAGGACGCGAACGTCTTTCTCGCGCAGCTCCGGCTCGACGCGGAAGACGTGCGCGGCGCCACCGACGCGGCGAACCGCGCGCTCGCCGTCGATTCGGCCTACGCACCCGCGCTCACCATGCTCGCCGGCGCGCGACTCCTCGCCGGCGACAGCGCCGGATTCGCGGATGCCGAGCGACGCGCGCTCGCGCGCAATCCGCACGACGGCGAGTTCTTCGCCACGCTCGGCGAAGTGATGGCGCGCAACCGGTACTACGCGCGCGCGGCGACGTTCGCTCGGCAGGGCGTGGCGCACGACTCGATGTCGTGGCACGCGCACGGTGTGCTCGGACTCAATCTGCTGCGCACGGGCGACATTGCGGACGGACGGCGGGAGCTCCAGCGCGCGTTCACGGGCGATCCGTACAACGTCCAGATCAAGAACACGCTCGATCTCCTCGACACGTTCAAGGACTACACCGAGGTGCACGCGCCGCACTTCGTGTTCATGATCGAGAAGAAGGACGCCGATCTCATCGCGCTCTACCTGCGCGACCTCGCGGCCGAGGCGTACGACTCGCTCGCCGCGCGCTACGGCTATCGTCCGCCGGATCCCGTGCGCGTGGAGATGTATCGCAGCCACGCGGACTTCTCGGTGCGCACGATGGGGCTGCCGGGGATCGGCGCGCTGGGCGTGAGCTTCGGCAACCTGCTTGCGATGGACTCGCCGTTCGGGCGTCCGGTGGGCGCGTTCAACTGGGGCTCGACCTTCTGGCACGAGCTGGCGCACGCGTTCACGCTGGGACTGAGCGATCACCGCGTGCCGCGCTGGTTCTCGGAGGGACTGTCGGTGTTCGAGGAGCGGCGCGCGCGTCCCGGATGGGGCGAGCGCGTGACACCCGACTTCCTCGCGGCGTTCAAGGGCGGCGCGCTCCCGCCGGTGAGTCGCCTCAATGATGGCTTCACGCGCCCCGCGTATCCGCGACAGGTCATCCATTCGTATTTCGAGGCCTCGCTCGTGTGCGAGCTGATCGCGCGCGATCACGGGACGCAGGCGCTCGTGTCGATGCTCCACGCATACAAGGACGGACTGAGCACGCCGCAGGTGTTCCAGCGCGTGCTCGGCACCACGCTCGATCGGTTCGACACGACATTCGATGCGTACCTGCGGCAGCGCTTCGGCGCTCGGTTCGCGGTGGTGGATCCACTCGTGCTGCGCGGCGATTCCTCGGATGCGATGCGGGCCGAGCGCGCGGGCGACGGCGAGTTCGCGAGCACGATGCGGCAGGGCGTGACTGCGATGCAGTCCGGGAAGGACGACGCGGCGATGGCGCTCTTCCGCCGAGCGAAGGCGCTCTTCCCCGAGTACACGGCGGGCCAGAGCGCGTACTGGTATCTGGGCCAGCTCGATCTCAAGCGCGGCGACACGACGGCCGCCATCTCGGAGCTGCGCACGGTCGTCGACTCGAGCGATTCGCAGTACGAGGCGCACCTGCTGCTCTCGACGCTGCTCGAGCGGAAGGGCGATACGACGGGTGCCGCGCGCGTGCTGGAGCGCGCGATGTACATCTCGCCGGGCACGGCCGCCGTGCACGAGCGATTGGCGACGATGTACACCGCGCTGGGACAGTGGCCGAAGGCGGTGCGCGAGCGGCGCGCCGTGGTGGCGCTCGCGCCGGTGGACAAGGCGGAGGCGTTCTATCAGCTCGCGCTCGCGCTGCACAAGGCGGGCGACGACGATGGTGCGCGACGTGCGGTGCTGGAAGCGCTCGACGCGGCGCCCAACTTCGACCGCGCACAACAACTGTTGCTCACACTGCACCGCGGCGCGCCATCGGGCGCGGGGAGGGTTCCGTGAGAGTGAGACTGCGCTACGCGCTTGCGGCCATCCTGGTGACCGCGACGGCGGCCGCCGCACAGCGCTTCCGCGTGATGGGCGATGCGACCGTCGAGCCCAATCCTTCATATGACGGACGCTACGCGTTCGTGCGACTGCGCTACGCCGGTGAGGATTGGGCGTGCATGAGCAACGAAGGTCCCGGGTGGCATCACGACTACCCGGTGGCCGACCGCAACCTGATGAAGATCGTCACGCAGCTCACGACGCTCGACGCGCGCGTGGACAGCAGCGTCGTGCTCGATGAGGATGATCCCGAGCTGATGAAGTATCCCATCGCCTACCTCTCCGAGCCCGGGTGCTGGCGACAGACGGACGCCCAGGTGAAGGCGCTGCGCGCGTATCTGCAGAAGGGCGGCTTCCTGATCGTGGACGACTTCAGCAAGCGGCGCCACTGGGACAACTTCGTGGAAGAGATGCGGCGCGTGCTCCCCGAGGGGCAGCTCGTGCAGCTCGATGTCTCGAACCCCGCCTTCCAGTCGTTCTTCCAGGTCCAGTCGCTGGCGATGCGCGGCTACCGCGGGCAGGCGGAGTTCTGGGGGATCTACGAGAACAACGA
>DASSNR010000223.1:0-3874 GCA_035687925.1 Gemmatimonadaceae bacterium
CTCCGATGCGCACGGGAACATCGTCGATTCCCCGCCCGGTCTAGCAGGATATTCGCTCATCACGGCGACCTTCGCCGAGCACGACGGCCGCACGACGGTGACCATCGTGCACGCGGGTGTCGAGCAGGCTTCGACGGCGAACCAGACGAACTACCAGCTGGGGTGGGGCGAGTCGCTCGATCGGCTGGCCGAGCGGCTGGCGGCGATCTGATCACCGAACTTCAGACGCACGAACGACCGAGCGACACCCGAATTCGGTCAGAACCGAACGGCGTCATGAACACCGTTCATGAGAAGGGCGCGCGATGTCGATTCCGCGCGCCCTCGTTCGACGTCTCGATGGACACCTGATACGGAGACGATCATGCTCGCAGAGACTACGCTCGATATGGACAGCATCACGACCGGCGCGCCGCGCTCGATCGCGCGCATCCTCCCCATCATTGCCCGCATTGCCTTGGGGCTCATCTTCCTCGTGATGGGGCTCAACGGCTTCCTGCAGTTCCTGCCGCAGCCCTCGACGCCGGTCCCCGCGCGCGCCATGGCGTTCCTCGGCGCGCTCTACGCCACGGGCTACATGATCCCGCTGGTCTCGGGCACGCAGGTGGTCGTCGGGGTGTTGCTGCTCACCAACCGATTCGTGCCACTCGCGCTCGCGCTCATCGCACCGGTCATCGTCAACATCATCCTGGTGCACACCTTCCTTGCGCCGATGATGCTCACGCTTCCCGTCACCGTACTGGTGCTCGAGCTCTACCTGGCGTGGGCGTATCGCGACGCGTACCGCCCGATGCTCACCATGCGCGCGGCGGCGCGCACGACCACTCGGTAATCGAACGGCCAGCGTGAGTTCGCGCAGCGGCACGGAGCGCAGGGAGATCAGTTCTCGCAATTCTCCGTGCGCTCCGTGTCTCCGTGGTGCACGTGTCGTTGAGCTCGCGCTCAGAAGAATCGCCGCACCAGATACGAGATCACGCTCAGCACCAGCGACACCACGAGCATCGACGCGATGGGGATGTAGACTCGCGCATTCCCGTGCTCGATGCGGATGTCGCCCGGCAGCCGCCCGAACCACGAGAGCCCACCCGACGCGATGAGCGCGCCGATGATCACGACGACGATGCCGAGCGCGATGACGAGCAGGCCGATGGGGCGATGCTCCATGCGCTACCGGCCGTCGCTGAGCGCGCGCTCCAGCGCCTCCCACGGCAGCTGCGCGCACCGGATGCGCGCGGGGACCTTCGCGACGCCAGAGAGTGCGCGCAGATCGCCGAGTGCGGGCTCGGTGGCGGCGTCCGCATCGCCTTCGAGCATGCGTGCGAACTGATGCGCGGTCGCGTCGATCGCCTCGCGCGACTTCCCCGTGATACACTCGGTTAGCATCGACGCGGTCGCGAGCGAGATGGAGCATCCCTGTCCGCGAAAGCGCGCCGCGCGCACGGCGCCCGTGTCGTCGAACGCCAGCTGCAGCACGAGCTGGTCGCCGCACAACGGGTTCTTCACCGTCACGGCGACGTCCGCGTCCTCCAGCACGCCATGGTTGCGCGGCCGGCGGTAGTGCTCGAGGATGAGCGACTGGTAGAGCGCCGCGAGGGTGGGCGACGCGTCAGGTTGCGGCATAGCCGAAGAGCTCCCTCGCACGCAGGAGCCCCTGCGCGAGCGCGTCGACATCGGCCTCGTCGTTGTAGACGTAGAACGACGCGCGCGCCGTGGCGGGCACGCCGAGACGCCGCATGAGCGGCTGCGCGCAGTGATGGCCCGCGCGAATGCACACCTGCTGCTGATCGAGAATCGTCGCCAGATCGTGCGGATGAATGTCGGCGAGGGTGAAGCTGAGCACGCCGCTCCGGTTGGTGGCGTCGGGCCCGTAGATCGTCACCCCTTCGATCTCGCTGAGCCGCTCGTACGCGTGCTGCACGAGCGCGCGCTCGTGGTGGGCGATGGCGTCCATACCCTGCAACACGCCGGTGGCACCCCGAGCGGAGCGATTGTCATCCCGAGCGGCATTGTCATCCCGAGCGGCATTGTCATCCCGAGCGGAGCGAGGGATCTCCTTGCCAGCCCGAGATTCCTCGCTGCGCTCGGAATGACAGGTAGCACGAGATTCCTCGCTGCGCTCGGAATGACAAGTCGACACCAATCCTTCCAGGTACTCGATCGCCGCCGCGAGCCCCACGGCGCCGGCGACGTTCGGCGTCCCCGCCTCGAACTTGTGCGGCAGCACATTCCACGTCGTGCGGTCGTCGTAGACGAACTCGATCATGTCGCCGCCCGTCTGATACGGTGGCATCGACTCGAGCAGTGGGCGCGTGCCGACGAGGACGCCGATCCCCATCGGCCCGCACATCTTGTGGCCGCTGAAGGCGTAGACGTCGACGCCCAGCTCGTCGAAGCGCACCGGCATGTGCGGTACGCTCTGCGCGCCATCACACACCGCGATCGCGCCGACCTCGTGCGCCAGCGCGGCGATCTCGCGTACCGGATTCACACCGCCCAGCACGTTCGATACGTGCGCGAACGCGACCACACGCGTGCGCGGCGTGACGAGGGCGCGAAGCCGCTCGAGATCGACGCGCCCGTCGCTCGCGAGTGGGCAGATCTCCAGCTCGGCGCCCCGCTCCAGCGCCAGCTGCTGCCAGGGGACGAAGTTCGCGTGATGCTCCGCGCCCGTGATCACGATCTCGTCACCCGCGCCGACGTTCGCCCGCCCCCATGCGCTCGCCACCAGGTTGAGCGACTCCGTCGTCCCGCGCGTGAAGATGACGCAGTCGGCATCCGACGCACCGACGAAGCGCGCCACGCGCTGCCGCGCCTCGCGATAGCGATCCGTCGCGCGCACCGAGAGCGCATACGCCCCACGATGCGGATTCGCGTTGTCGCACTCGTAATACCGCGCGATCGCGTCGATCACCGCGCGCGGCTTCTGCGTCGTGGCGGCCGAGTCGAGGTAGTGGAGCTCGGGGTTGGCGGCGAGCAGCGGAAAGTCGCCGCGATCGGCGAGCGCGCTCATCGCTTGCGCGCTCCCACGTAGATGGTGTCGTTCTCCACCTTCACCTCGTAGACGGGGAGGGGATCGACCGCCGGCCCGCGCATGACGGCGCCCGTCGCGCAATCGAACTGCGCGCCGTGCCACGCGCACTCGATGATGCACCGGCCATCCATGCCGAGCAGGATCCCTTCGTCCATCGGAAAGTCCTGGTGCGTGCAGTTGTTGCACACCGCGTGAATCTCACCGCCGCAATTGAGCAGACAGACCCGCTCGCCCCGCTCCGTCACGACGCCGAGCGGGACGCCCTCCGGCACATCCTCCACACGCGCGACGGCCTCGAACCGGCCGCTCGCCAGCTCCTCTGCGCTCACTCCGTGGACACCGTGTCCTGCGTCCCCTCGAGCGCAGCGCGCAACGTGTGCCACGCCATGCTCGCGCACTTCACCCGCACCGGGAACTGCGCGACACCCGCGAACGCCGCGAGACTGCCGAGCGACTTCGGATCATCATCGCCGTCGCGCTTCACGCCCGTCACCAGCGCGTGGAAGCGCTCGAACAGCTGCTCGGCTTCCGCACGCGTCTTCCCTTTCACCGCGACCGTCATGCACGAGGCCGATGCCTTCGAGATCGCGCACCCGGACCCGGTAAAGCGCACGTCGGCGATCACGTCGCCCTCCATGCGCACCCAGAGCGTGAGCTGATCCCCGCACAGCGGATTGTGCCCCTCGGCGCGCCGTGCATCCGCGCCTTCCAGCGACCCGTAATTCCTCGGCCGACGATTGTGGTCGAGGATGAGGGCCTGGTAGAGCTCGGACAGCTCGGGACTCGGGACTCGGGACTCGGGATTCATCGGGACTCGGGACTCGGGACTCGGGAACTGCCTCG